>NZ_JBFTNR010000325.1:0-4606 GCF_056665995.1 Stenotrophomonas sp. 05L44_2 | reverse complement strand
GGTCGGCAGGTCCTCGTCCTGTTCGATGCGCACCACCAGCACGAATTCGTCGCCGCCCAGCCGTGCCAGCATGTCGTGCGGCCGCAGCAGCTGGCGGGTACGTTCTGCCACGGCTACCAGCAGCGCATCGCCGGCCTGGTGGCCATAGGCATCGTTGACCTGCTTGAAGCCATCCAGATCCATGAACATCACCGCGAAGCGGCTGCCGCCCTGTTCGGCCTCGGCCAGCGCCTGCAGGATGCGCCGCTGCAGCAGCAGCCGGTTCGGCAGGCGGGTGAGCGGGTCGTGCAGCGCGGCCTGGGTCAGTTCCTGCTGGGCGTCCGTCAAGGAGGTGCTGAGCAGCGAATTGCGCAGGCGCAACAGTTGCGCCTCCACCCGCTGGTCCAGCCAGGACACCACCAGCACCACCGCCAGGATCGCCACGGTCAGCACCACCACCAGCATCGCCAGCCAGTTGTTCTGCAGGCCATCGCCCACCGCTGCGCCGCAGAYGCTGCCCTCGGGGAAACGGGCGGCAGCCATGCCGGTGTAGTGCATGCCGACGATGGCCAGGCCAAGCAGGCCGGCGGCGGCCAGGCGGTCGCCGATGCGGGTGTGCTGCGCGCGCAGGCGGAAGGCCACGTACAAGGCAGTCCACGACGCGGCCACCGCGACCAGCAGCGACAGCAGCAGCCACACCGGCTGGTAGTCGATGCCCGGTTGCATGCGCATCGCGGCCATGCCCACGTAGTGCATGCTGGCGATGCCGCTGCCCATCAGCAGCGCACCGCCGGCCAGGCGAGGATGGGGCAGGGTGCGCAGCGATACCAGCCAGAGCGCGAACACCGACGAGCCGATTGCCAGTGCCAGCGACAGCAGGGTGATGGGCAGGTCGTAGCCCAGTGGAATGGGCAGGTCGAAGGCGAGCATGCCGATGAAGTGCATCGACCAGATGCCCAGCCCCATCGCAAAGCCGCCGCCCAGGCGCCACCACCAGGTCGCGCCCTTGCCGGGCGCGGTGACGGTGCGCCCGGCCATCGCCAGTGCGGTGTAGGACGCCATCACTGCAACCAGCARTGAGGTCGCCACCAGCCAYGGGTTGTACGTGCCTACCAGCATTCGTCAGTCTCCCGGACCTGCCTGTCAACGGAAAAACTACGGTGGGGCATGCGCAAGGCGGGCGACCAGAGCCGCCGGTTGCAGCGTCCCCCCGGTCGCTGCGCATTCACTCTAACGCGGGCACCGGGGGGGACGGCAAGCAGCAGAACGTGACGACCACGTCAGCGGGTCACCGCACCGGCGGCCTGGAAGGCAGCATCGAACAGGCGCTGCACCGGCGGCCCCATTTCACCGACCAGCAGGGTCAGCAGGAACAGGCCCAGCAGCAGCGAGACCGGCAGGCCCAGCTGGATCGGATTCARCGCCGGCGCGGCGCGGGCCAGCACGCCGAAGGCCAGGTTGACCGCCAGCATCGCCACGGTCAGCGGGATGGCCAGGGTCAACGCACCGCGCAGCACGGTCAGCAGGAAGGTCGGGGCGATGCTGAAGAAGGCGTGCGGGTCGGGCAGGGGCGCGCCGATGGGCAGGGCGCGGTAGCTGTCCACCACCAGCGAGATCAGCGCCAGGTGGCCGTTGGCGGTGAAGAACAGCAGGCCGAACAGCAGATAGAACCATTGGCCGATGACACCGGAGGTGCCGCCGCGCAGCGGGTCACTCATCTGCGCAAATGCAAGACCGGTGCCCTGGGCGACCAGCTCGCCGGCCATCGCGCCGGCCTCGAACACCAGCCGCAGCATGAAACCGATGGCCACGCCGATCGCCAGCTCGCGGGCGATGGTCAGCACGGTAGCAGCGTCGAAACCGGTCCAGTCCGGTACCGGCGGCAGCAGCGGCGCCAACGCAATGGCCAGCGTGCCGGCCAGCATCACCCGCACCCGGCCGGGCACCGCGCGGGTACCGATCATCGGCATTGCCATGGCCACTGCGCCGATGCGCAGCATGGTCCACAGCACGGTGCCGATCATGCCGAAGGCATTCAGGCCGTCGGCAGCCATCTGGGTGGCGGCGTCCATCTGCGTGCGCGTCCGTCTAGCCGATCAGGTGCGGGATGCGCTGGAACAGCAGCGTGGTGAATTCGACCAGATGGCCGATCAGCAGGCTGCCCAGTGCAAACAACACCGCTGTGAGGGCCGCAGCCTTGGCAACGAAGGCGATGGTCGGCTCGTTGAGCTGGGTCGCCGCCTGCACCACGCCCACCACCACGCCGACCACCAGTACGGTCAGCAGCAGCGGGCCGGCCACCCAGAGCACGGTAATCAGGCCACCACGCAGTTCGGTCAAGGCAAGTTCGGGAGACATCATGGTTCCATCGGTAGCGCCGGGCCATGCCCGGCGGTGGTCAATGCGGCAGCCGGTATTGCCCGGCGTCGCCTCTGTAGAGCCGAGCCATGCTCGGCTGACCTTCGGATCAGGCCGGATTGAAGCTGGCCGCCAGCGTGCCGACGGTCAGCACCCAACCATCGACCAGCACGAACAGCAGGATCTTGAACGGCGCAGAGACCAGCATCGGCGACAGCATCATCATGCCCATCGACATCAGCACGCTGGCCACGACCAGGTCGATGATCACGAACGGGATGAAGATCAGGAAGCCGATCTCGAAGGCGGTCTTCAGTTCGCTGGTGACGAACGACGCAACCAGTACCGGGAACGGAATCGCATCAGGGCTGGCGTAGGTGCCGTGACCGGCGATGCCGGCGAAGGTCATCAGGTCGGTCTCGCGGATCTGCGCCAGCATGAAGGCGCGCAGCGGCGTGGTGGTCAGCGTCCAGGCAGTCTGGAAGTCGATCTCGCCATTGAGGTACGGCGCCATGCCGGTGCTCCAGGCCTTGTCCCAGGTCGGCAGCATGATCATCGCGGTGAGGAACAGGGCCAGGCCCAGCAGGACCTGGTTGGACGGCGTCTGGCCGGTGCCCAGCGCCTGCCGCAGCAGGCCCAGCACGATGATGATGCGGGTGAAGGAGGTCAGCACCAGCAGCATCGACGGGATCAGGGTGATCGCCGTCATCAACAGCAGTGTCTGCAACGGCAGGCTGACCGGCGCACCGCCGATCTTGCCGACGTTGATGTCCGGCAGCGGCGTGGTCGGCGCGCCCGGGGCGGCGAACGCCAACGCAGGCAGCAGGCACAGGGCGATCAGGCTCAGCCACGGCAGCAGGGTGGCAAGACGGGAACGGGTCACACGCATGTCAGGGGTCCTTGCGCAGCCGCTGTTGCAGCAGCTGGGCGAAATTCGGCAGGTTCTTCAGGTCGGGTACGCGTACCGGCGCAGGCGGTGGCAGCGGTTCGGGCAGGGTGTGCAGGGCGTTGATGCCGCCGGCGGTGACGCCCAGCAGCAGTTGTTGACCATTGACCTCGACCACCACCACGCGTTCCTTGGCGCCGACATTCAGGCTCGCCACCAGCTTCATGCCCTCGGCTGGGCGGAAGCCGCTGCCGGGCAGGCGCTTGAGCAGCCAGCCCAGGCCGATGACCAGGGCCAGCACTGCCAGCAGGGCCAGCACCGCACCGAACAGGCTCGGTGCGGCCGGCGCATGCTGGCCGACCTGCGGGGCCGTCTTGGCGACGGCCAGAGTGGTGGCGAGCAGGCTCAACGCAGTCTCCGGATCCGCTCGCTGGGGCTGACCACATCGGTCAGGCGCACGCCGAAGCGGTCGTTGATCACCACCACTTCGCCATGGGCGATCAGCGTGCCGTTGACGAACACGTCCAGCGATTCGCCGGCACCCCGTTCCAGCTCAACCACCGAACCCTGGTTGAGCTGCAGCAGGTTGCGGATCGGCAGGCGGGCGCGGCCGACTTCCAGCGACAGCGTCACCGGCACATCGAGGATCACGTCCAGGTTCAAATCCGGGCCGGTCGCTTCATCGGCCTGCAGGTTGCTGAACTGGGCCGGGGTCGGTTCGAGGGCGTCGATATCGTTCATTGCGGGTCTTCCTGGATGACGGGTACGCGCGGACGGGTGCCCGGCGGATGGGTAGCGGTGATCTTTACGGCGTTCATGCCGTTGGCGACGCCGAACTCACCGGTGAACACCGGGATGTTCTCCACGCACAGCGGCACCTGCGGGCTCAGGTCGATCGGCAGGATGTCGCCGACCTTCAGCCGGGTCAGGTCGCGCAGGGTCATGCGCTTGCTGGCCAGCACGCTGGACAGGGTCACTTCGGCCACGTTGAGCTGCTCGCGCAGGGTGCGGCCCCAGCTCTCGTCGCGGTCGTTGCGGTCACTCTGGATGCCGGCGTCGAGCAGTTCGCGGATCGGCTCCAGCATCGAGTAGGGCAGGGTCACGTGGATGTCACCGCCACCGCCGTCGAGTTCGACATGCAGGCGGCACACCACCACGTATTCGCGCGGCGTCACGATGTTGGCGAAGTGCGGGTTGATCTCCGAGTTGATGTACTCGAATTCCACGTCCATCACCGGTGCCCACGCTTCACGCAGGTCGGCGAAGGTCTGCTTCAGCAGCAGGTGGATCACCCGCATTTCGGTGGCGGTGAACTCGCGGCCTTCGATACGCGTCGGGTAGCGCCCGTCGCCGCCGAAGAAGTTGTCGACGATGGCGAACACC
>NZ_JBFTNR010000324.1:0-4609 GCF_056665995.1 Stenotrophomonas sp. 05L44_2 | reverse complement strand
GCGGTGACCCAGAAGGCGCCGCTGGCCAGTACCTTCGGCGATGCGATCAGCGATCCGGCGTGGAAGCACAAGCCGAGCTGGTACCAGCTTTCCAGCCAGGACCGGATGATCGCGCCACAGAACCAGAAGGCCATGGCCGAACGCATGCAGCCCAAGCGCCTGCTGCAGCTGGAGGCAAGCCATGCCTCGCTGGCCTCGCATCCCTCCGAAGTGGCAGCGCTGATCCTGGAGGCCGTGGCTGCCGTCGACGGCTGACTATCGCCAGGCAGCAGTCCCAGGTCAGGCACTGGCGCCACCCCACGACAGCGGGGGCGCAGGAGAGTAAACTCCTGCGCCGGCCGCCCTTGGCCGCATTTCCCCCTTCCCCTCGAGCCGCCGCCAGAGGATCCCACCCCTTCGTGGAGGTCCCGTCGTGTCGTCTGTGCCTGTTCGTTTTTCCGTGCTGTCCCTGCGTCGCCGCCCATTGGCGAGGGCCCTTGCCAATGGTCTTCTGCTGACCACAGTGGCCACTGCCGGCGCCGCCTCGGCGCAATCGGCGCCGGTTGAAGAAGAGGGCAGGACAGCCTCGCAGACCCTGCAGACCGTGCAGGTCACCGCCAACCAGCTGGGCACCATCACCGAGGGCAGCGGCGCGTACACGCCGGGTACCATCGCCACCGCCACCCGCTTGGTGCTGACTCCGCGGCAGACCCCGCAGACCATCAGCGTGATCACCCGTGCGCAGATGGACGACTTCGGTCTGGATGGCATCGATGACGTGATGCGGGTGACCCCGGGCATCAGCATCGTCACCTACGACAGTGAGCGCACCGAGTACTACGCACGTGGTTTTGCCGTGCAGAACTTCCAGTACGACGGCATTCCGATGTCACGCGACTCGGCGTACTCGGCCGGCAATACGCTCAGCGATACCGCGATCTAYGACCGCATCGAAGTGCTCAAGGGCGCCACCGGCCTGCTGACCGGCATGGGCGACCCCGGCGCGACCATCAACCTGGTGCGCAAGAAGCCGGGCAAGGAATTTGCTGGCAGTGCGACGCTGGGGGTCGGCCGCTGGGACGACTACCGTGCCGAAGTCGATGTCGGCGGACCGTTGACCGCCGATGGCCGCGTGCGCGGGCGCGCGGTAGGTGCCTGGCAGGACAAGCATTCCAATCTGGATTTCTACCAGCGCACCAGCAAGGTCGGCTATGCCGTGCTGGAAGCCGATCTGGGCGAACGCACGCTGCTGACAGTCGGTGGCGACGTGCTGGAGAGCGATCCCAAGGGCTCGACCTGGGGCGGTATTCCGCTGCTGGACAGCCAGGGCAATTTCAACGACATGCCGCGCTCGTTCAACAACGGCACCCACTGGAGCGGTTGGCGCCAATACGTGCGCACCGGCTTTGCCACGCTGGAACATACCTTCGACAACGACTGGGTAGCCAAGCTGCAGCTCAACCATCAGGTCAACGGCTACGATGCGGCACTGGCCGGTGCGGCCGGTGGCAATCCCAATCCGGTCACCGGCGAAGGCGTCTCGTTGTGGCTGGGCAAGTACGTCGGCAAGACGGTCAGCAACGCGGCCGACTTCTATCTGAGCGGCAATTTCGGCCTGTTCGGTCGCCAGCATGAACTGGTGGTCGGCGGCAGTGCCTCGCGCAAGCGCTGGACCAACACCGGCTATTCGCCGCAGCCCGGGTACCCGACCGCCGTTGCCGACTACAACAGCTGGAAGGGCGACATCCCGGAGCCGGAATGGCAGCGCGGTTATGGCAACAATGAGGTGACCCGCGAGAACGGCCTGTACGTGGTCGGTCGCTTCGACGTGGCCGACCCGTTGAAGGTGATCGTCGGCAGCCGCCTGGCCAGCTACCGTTCGCCGCAGACGCGCGAGACCGGCGTGTTCGTGCCTTATGCCGGCGTGGTCTACGACCTTGGCCAGCACTATTCGGTGTATGCCAGCTACAGCACCATCTTCAAGCCGCACAGCGAACGCGACGAACAGGGCAAGGCACTGGATCCGCTGGAAGGCCGCAGCTATGAAATGGGCCTGAAGGCGGAGTTCCTCGACGGCCGCTTCAATGCCAGCGCGGCACTGTTCCAGCTCGACCAGGACAATTTCGCCCAGCCTACAGGCGGCAAAACGCCCAACGGAGAAGACGCCTATCGCGCACTGATGGGCGTACGCACCAAGGGCTACGAACTGGAGATGTCCGGGCAGTTGGCCGAGGGCTGGCAGGTGCAGGGTGGCTTTGCGCACAAGATCGCCCGCCAGGCCGGCAGCAAGGTGACCACGCTGGAGCCGGAAAACCAGTTCAGCCTGCACACCAGCTACCGCCTGCGCGGCGACTGGCAGGGCCTGACCGTCGGTGGCGGTGCGCGCTGGCAGGACTCCACGTTCGGCGACATCACCAACCCCGCCAGTGGCACGTCGGTGGTTCATCGCACCCAGCCGTACTGGCTGCTGGATGCCATGGCCCGGTACCAGTTCAACGATCGCCTGTCGGCCACGGTCAACGTCAACAACCTGCTGGACAAGCGCTATTACACGATCTTCAGCTGGTACAGCACCTACACCTGGGGCGAGCCGCGCAACGTGCGGCTGGCAGTGACGTACAGGTTCTGATCGCGTTGCAACAGGACATGCCCGCGATGCCGGATGGCATCGCGGGCATGCTGGTTACAGCTTCAGGTCGAACACCAGCACTTCGGCGTCGTTGCCGTTTTCCAGGGTCAGCTGTGCCTCGTCGCTGACCTGCAGTGCGTCACCCGCTTCCAGGGTGATGCCGTTGACCTGCAGCTGGCCACGCGCCACCTGCACATACGCGCCGCGGCCGGCAGCCAGGGCGTGGTGCAGCTTCTGCTCGCCATCGAGGATGGTGGCGAAGATGCGCGCATCCTGATGGATATGCAGCGAACCATCGGCGCCATCCGGCGAGGCGATCAGGCGCAGCTGGCCGCGCTTGCTCTCCGGCGTGAAGTGGGTCTCCTCATACGACGGCGCGATGTTCTCGGCCTCCGGGAAGATCCAGATCTGCAGGAAATGCACCGGATCGCTGGCCGAATGATTGAACTCGCTGTGGCTGACGCCGCTGCCTGCGCTCATGCGCTGCACGTCGCCGTAGCGCAGCACCGAACCGGTGCCCATCGAGTCCTTGTGTTCCAGCGCGCCGCCCAGCACGTAGGAGACGATCTCCATGTTGCTGTGGCTGTGGGTGCCGAAACCCTGGCCGCCGATCACCTTGTCTTCGTTGATGACCCGCAGCGGGCCGAAGCTCACATAGCGGGGGTCGTAGTAGCTGGCGAACGAGAAGGTATGGCGCGAGGACAGCCAGCCATGCTCGGCCAGGCCACGGGTAGCGCTCTTGCGGATCTGCAGCATGATGGAATCTCCTTGTTCGATGGTTTCGATGGGGCGGGGTGGGCGGGTAGCCGCTGTGTTTCCCCGTTGAAGAGAAGTATCCGCTTGCACCTTGGGTTTGAAAAACGGATAGTTTTGACAGCCATCATCGAAAATTTCGAATGCTCAAGCTCAGCCTCGATGCCCTGCAGATCCTGGATGCGATCGACCGCCGAGGCTCCTTTGCCGGCGCCGGCAAGGCCCTGCACAAGGTGCCTTCGACCATTTCCTACACCGTGGCCAAGCTGGAAGAGGATCTGGGGGTGCAGCTGTTCGACCGGATCGGCCCGCGGGCGGAGCCGACCGAGGCCGGGCGCGCGCTGCTGGAGGAGGGCAGGCACCTGCTGCGTGCGGCCCGGGAGCTCGAGCTGCGGGTGCGGCGGGTGGCCTCGGGCTGGGAGGCGGAATTGACCCTGGCGGTGGATTCGGTGTTTCCGACCTGGCTGCTGGGGCCGGATATCGCCGCGTTCCGCGAGGTGGCGGCGCCCACCCGGCTGCGCCTGTTTGGCGAAGCACTGTCCGGTACCTGGGAAGCGCTGCTGGACCGGCGCGCCGACCTGTTGGTCGCGGCTCCCGGTGAGGGTCCCAGTGGCGGGGGCTACGTGGTCGAGCCGCTGGGCAGCGTTGATTTTGTGTTTGCGGTGGCACCCGGGCATCCGCTGGCGTCCGTACCGGGTGTGCTGGGCCGCGAGCAGTTGGCGCCGTATTGCGCGATCGCCGTGTCCGACTCTGCGCGGCGGCTGCTGCCACGAACGGTGGGGCTGTTGATGGGCCAGGAGACGTTGACCGTGCCGGACATGGCCAGCAAGTTGAAGCTGCAGTGCCAGGGGCTGGGATTCGGCTTCCTGCCCGAGCCTTGCGCGCGCGCGGCGGTGGCGCGCGGCCAGCTGGTGATCCGCGAGGTCGAGGAGCACAAGCCGGAAGAGACCTTCTGGCTAGCCTGGCGCACCGGTGAAGATGGCGCGGCCCTGCGCTGGTGGCGCGAGCGCTTGCGGCGGCCGGAGCTGCTGGCGCAATGGTGGCAGGCGATGGCAGAGGGGTAGGGTTCGGCAGGGCTGCGCCCTGCACCTGCAGTAGTGCCGGCCGCTGGCCGGCAACCTCAACAGCAACAGCAACAGCGGGTATTCCGTGGAGGGCGGGGCGGTGTCGGATGGCGGGGACGCCGCAAGTACGTCCTTGTAGGCTTGGCAGCCGCATCCATGCGGCTGACACCCCGCAATCCGACAC
>NZ_JBFTNR010000323.1:0-5120 GCF_056665995.1 Stenotrophomonas sp. 05L44_2 | reverse complement strand
GCCGAGGGTGTGGTGTTCATTGGCCGCGTCGGGSCCGAACACRCCGGCSATCACCGGCATCATCACCAGYGCCAGCACGCAGGCCAGGTCCTCGACGATCAGCCAACCGACCGCGATCTTGCCGCGCTGGGTTTCCAGCAGGCGGCGCTCTTCCATCGCGCGCAGCAGCACTACGGTACTGGCCGTGGCCAGCGCGAAACCGAACACCACGCCGTGGATGACCGGCCAGCCCATCAATGCCGCCAGGCCCCAGCCGAGCAGGGTAGCGACCAGGATCTGGCCGATGGCACCGGGAATGGCGATGGCCTTGACCGCCATCAGGTCCTTCAGCGAGAAGTGCAGGCCGACGCCGAACATCAGCAGCATCACGCCCAGCTCGGCCAGCTGGTTGGCCAGTGCCTGGTCGGCGACGAAGCCCGGCGTGAACGGCCCGACGCAGATGCCAGCAACCAGGTAACCGACCAGAGGAGACAAGCGGAGCTTGTTGGCCAGCGCGCCGAAGATGAAGGGCCCGCCGCGCCCGTTACCGCTTACCAGTTGTACTTGATCCGCCCGTACACATACGCGCCATTGAAGCCGAACGGCGAGTAGTTGCTGTACGGCAGCATGCCGAAGGTCGAGTTCTGCAGGTCCTCGGTGCGGTCCGGGTACTCGTCCAGCAGGTTGTCGGCGCCCACCGTCAGCGTCCAGTTCGCACTCGGCTTGTAGCTGGCCGAGGCATCCAGCACCCACTTGTCGCCGTAGGTCTGGTCGCGCGCGGCGGTGGCTGAGTTGCGCACCGTGAACTCGCCGTAGCGGGTCGCCGCCAGGCCCAGTTCCCAGTGATCCGAACGCCAGGTGCCACTCAGGATCGTCTTGTCACGCGGATAACTGTCCTCGATGCGGCCGATTTCATCGCGGCCGATCAGCGACTGGGTCAGGCCCAGTGTGCCGAACACCGCCGGCGTGCCACCCACGCGCTGCACTTCGGTGTCGTTGTAGCTGTAGGCCGCGGTCAGTTCCAGGCTGCTGGCGCTGAACGGCACGGTGTAGCTGGACACGAAGTCGACGCCGCGGGTGCGGGTGTCCAGGCCGTTGGTGAAGTACGAGAACGCAGTCACCTGCGGCAGGCCGAGCGTGGTCAGCAGCGCGCTGCTGGCGGCATTGGTGCTGATGCTGGACGACAGCGCGATGCGGTCGTCGATGTCGATCTGGTACGCRTCGACGGTGAYGTACAGGCGRTCSAYCGGCTGCAGYACCAGRCCCAGGCTGTAGGASGTGGAGGTCTCGGCCTTCAGCGGCGACGCGCCCAGTGCCTGTGCGGCCGGGCTGGTGGTCGGGAAGGTGCCGCGTTCAACGAACACGCCGTTGAGGAACTGGCTGGTCACCGCCTGGTAGCCCTGCTGGGCCAGCGACGGTGCGCGGAAACCGCTGGAGGCGGTGGCACGCAGCGCCACCTTGTCGGTGAAGGCATAGCGCGCCGACAGCTTGCCGGAGAAGCGGTCGCCGAAGTCCGAGTAATCCTCGTAACGACCAGTGACACCGGCGGAGAACTTCTCGCTCAGGTCCGCTTCCAGGCCCGCATAGACCGCATAGTTGTGGCGATCGGTATGCACTTCGTTGGTCGGGGTGAAGCCGCCGAAGCCCTGCGCACCGGTGCCGGTGTAGGAATTCAGCTCGCCCGGGTTCTGGTCCCACTTCTCGCGGCGGTACTCACCGCCGAGGGACAGCGTGACCGGATAGGCCAGGCCCCAGTCCAGCGACTTGGTCAGGTCGGCGTTGAAGATGTCCTGCTGGTACTTCAGCGTGCCGTCGTAGAACGAACGCGGGCTGGTCGCGCCCAGGCTGTAGTTGATGCTGTTGCGGGTGTGGAAATCCAGGGTGTTCTCGCCGTGGTTCAGGCTCAGGTCCCAGGTCCAGCCGTTGTCGGTGTTGCCTTTGACCCCGGCCACCAGCGAGCGGTCCTTGGAATACTGGTTGATCTCCGGCACGAAGCCGTCGGGGTAGGTCTGCGCCAGCAGCGCGGTCTGTCCGTTGTGGTTGCGCGAACGGTAGAACGCGAACGAGGTGATGTCGCGGTTGCTGAGCAGCGCGCTCGCATAGCCGGTCACGTGGTCGCTGAAATCAAAGCTGGCATTGGCCGACGCCGCAGTGGCGTCCACGCGCGGGTCGCCGACGATGAAGGTGGTCTGGCCCACGGACGGGTAGTTGACGGTATTCGGCGTGGTGCCGCGATAGGGGCCGGCGCGGTCGCTCTCGTCCTGCTGGCTGATCTGGCCGGCCACGTGCACGCGGCCACGGCCGTTGCCGAATTCCACGCCGGTGTCGCCGGACAGCTGGTACTTGTTGCCGTCGCCAGCCGAGTACTGGCCGTAATCGACGGCCAGGCTGCCACCGCTGCCGCTGCCCTTCAGCACGATGTTGATGACGCCGGCGATGGCATCCGARCCGTACTGSGCGGMGGCGCCGTCGCGCAGCACCTCGACGCGCTCGATGGCGGCGATCGGAATCGCGTTGATGTCCACCGCCGACGAACCGCGGCCGATGCTGCCGTTGACGTTGATCATCGCCGAGGTGTGGCGGCGCTTGCCATTGACCAGCACCAGCACCTGGTCCGGCGACAGGCCGCGCAGCTGTGCCGGGCGCACGCCGCTGGTGCCGTCGGTCAGTGCCGGGCGCGGGAAATTCAGCGACGGCAGCGCGCGCGACAGCGCGGTGGCCAGCTCACCGGTACCGGTGGACTGCAGGATCTCGGGGGTGATGATGTCGATCGGCGACTGCGATTCGGCGACCGTGCGGTCGGCCACGCGGGTGCCGGTGACGATCACCGTATCCAGGGTGTTGGCGGCGGTGCCGGCCTGCTGGGCGGCGGCAACGAACGGAGAACCACCGAGTGCGACAGCGACGGCGGCGGCGATCAGGCTGGTCTTGCGGGTCATCGGGAGGGGGCTCCGGTTGGCGGGATGGCACCGGAATCGACATCACGGGGGTGAGGCGGACGACGGTTGCTGCGGTGCGCAATACAGGAATTAACGGGATATTCAGTGCCTGTCAAATGCCGGTCATCAGAAAAAACGTTGCAGCAGCAACCATTTAGCTGCGACAGGCGGTGACGGGGAAGGGRCCCGGGAGGCGCGCGGACAGGACGTGGGAGAGAGGAACGTCGGCCGTCGCGCATCCCGGGGCGCGTCAAGTATTCGTTAACGTTAGAATTGCGTCGCAGGAACAGTGCTTACCAGCACATTCCATTCGGTTATATGGACGCCYCCCCCCATGATTTCGCTTCGTAATTTCGCCTTGCGCCGCGGCGAGCGGCTGCTGTTGTCCAATGTCGACCTGACCCTGCATGCCGGTTACCGGGTAGGCGTGGTCGGCCGCAACGGTGCTGGCAAGTCCAGCCTGTTCGCGGCGGTGAAGGGCGAACTGGAGGCCGACAAGGGTGACGTCGACCTGCCGGGCAAGATCCGCATCGCCAGCGTTGCCCAGGAAACCCCGTCCCTGCCGGACCCGGCGCTGAGCTTCGTGCTGGGCGGTGACATCGAAGTGGCTGCGGTGCTGGCTGCCGAAGCCGACGCCACCGCCCGCGAAGACTGGGAAGCGGTGGCCGAGGCGCATACGCGCATGGCTGAGCTGAACGCCTACGACGCCGAAGCACGTGCCGGCAAGCTGCTGCATGGCCTGGGCTTCCCGGCCGAAACGCACCACCGCGCCGTGTCCTCGTTCTCCGGCGGCTGGCGCGTGCGCCTGAACCTGGCCCGCGCGCTGATGATGCCCAGCGACCTGCTGCTGCTCGACGAACCGACCAACCACCTGGATCTGGACGCGGTGTACTGGCTGGAACAGTGGCTGCTGAAGTACCCCGGCACCCTGCTGCTGATCTCGCATGACCGCGAGTTCCTCGACAACGTGGCCACCCACACCCTGCACCTGCACGGTGGTGGCGCCAAGCTTTACCCGGGTGGTTACACCGACTTCGAGCGCCAGCGTGCCGAACAGCTGCGCCAGCAGCAGATCGCGCATGAGAAGGAACAGGCCGAGCGCGCCCACCTGCAGAGCTTCATCGACCGCTTCAAGGCCCAGGCCAGCAAGGCCGCACAGGCACAGAGCCGGATGAAGCGCCTGGCCAAGCTGGCCGGAACCGAGGCGGTGCGCGCCGAGCGCGAATTCCGCATCGAGTTCGCACCGCCGGCCAAGCTGCCGTTCTCGCTGATCCGCCTGAACCACGTCGAGGCCGGCTACGGCAGCGATTCGGTGATCCTGCACAACGTGGGCTTCGGCCTGGAAGCGGGCCAGCGCATCGGSCTGCTRGGCMYCAACGGCGCSGGCAAGACCACCCTGGTGAAGACCCTGGTGGGCGAACTGGCACCGATTGCCGGCGAGCGCGCCGCACACCCGGACCTGCGCATCGGCTACTTCGCCCAGCACACGGTCGAGTCGCTGCATGAAGGCCAGTCGCCGATGGAGCACTTCCGCGACCTGGCCCCGGATGCACCGAACCAGTCGTTCCGCGATTTCCTCGGCAAGTGGAATTTCCCGGGCGACCGTGCCTTTGAACCGGTGGATGGTTTCTCCGGTGGCGAGCGTGCACGCCTGGCGCTGGCATTGATCGCCTGGCAACAGCCGAACGTGCTGTTGCTGGACGAACCGACCAACCACCTTGACCTGGAAATGCGCGAAGCACTGGCCGAAGCACTGGCCGATTTCGATGGCGCGATCGTGATGGTTTCGCATGACCGCCACCTGATCGGCCTGGTCTGTGACACCTTCTGGCGTGTGGCCGACGGCGTGGTCGAACCCTTCGATGGTGACCTCGATGCCTACGCCGCCTGGCTGCGCACGCGCCCGCAGGCGCAGGGCACCAAGGCACGCATGGAGCAGGTGGAGGAACCGGTGGTGGTCACGACCGCACCGGTCGCGCAGGTGGTGCAGAAGAAGCCGGTCAACCCGCACAAGCTGGCCAGCGCCGAAGCCAAGGTCGCCGAGCTGGAAGGTGTGTTGGCCGAACTGGACCGGCAGCTTGCCGACTCGAGCAACTATGCCGATGCCACGCGCATGGCCGTGCTCGGCCGCGACCGCGAAGCCGCCGCCGCACAGCTGGAAAAGGCCGAAGCGGCCTGGATGGAACTGCTGGAGTCCTGATT
>NZ_JBFTNR010000322.1:0-4628 GCF_056665995.1 Stenotrophomonas sp. 05L44_2 | reverse complement strand
CTGCTGCATCAGATCGATGCCGCGTTCTGGCAGGAGTGGCGGATGTTCCAGGTGCCCGGCGGCATCCAGGGATTCCTGCTTTTCAATCTGCTTGCCATCGGCGTACTGCTGCACGGTTACCGTCAGGTCGTGCTCGGCCTGGGCTCTGCGCGCCGCTACGCACTGCTGTGCGGCGCGCTGGCTATCGGCACAGCCCTCATCCATGCAGGCTTCGCTGCGGCCGGTCGCGATGAATTCCACCTGCCCCTGTCGCTGCTCACGCTTCTGGCCTGCCTGGTCAGCGGCAGCGGTTTGCTGCTGCGCATCCGTCGGCGATGAACGTGCGGGCTCCAGCAGTTCGGATACGCGCGGCCGTGTGCACGGATCTTCCGGCACTGATCGCCCTGGACAGCGTTGCGGCCGATGACCCACGGCGTGCCGTGCAGATCGGCCAATGGCTGGCGGACGGCCACATGCACGTCGCCGAACTCGACGACACGCTGGCCGGCTACCGGGTCCAGCACCGGCACTTCTTCGGTGAAGCCTTCATCGAGATGCTGATGGTCGCCGCGCCACTGCGCGGACACGGCGTCGGCAGCGCGCTGCTTCTGCATGCCACGTCGTGCAGCGCAGGTGCCAGGCTTTTCACCTCCACCAACCAATCCAACGCCAACATGCAGCGGCTGCTGGCAGCCGCTGGTTTCCAGCAGTGCGGCATCGTGCACGGCCTCGACGAAGGCGATCCGGAGTTGATCTACCGCTTCGCTACTGACGATGTGAGGTAGGGCGCGACCTTCGCTTCCAGCAGCGCCATCAGCGCCGGATCCATGCAGCGATAGTCGTCGGGGATATCCAGGCAGTGCAGCGGCGTGTGTTCAAGCAGGCGGGCAAAATTCGCCTGCAGCCGATGCTGGTGCTTGGGCTCCATCACGAAGATGACATCAGCCCAGCGGATGTCCGCTGGGCTGATGGGCCGGCGCGCATGCGGGCTGGTGCCTGCCGAGCGCGCACTGATACCTGGCCGGCGCTGCCACATCGCTTCAGCGGTGGGGCTGCGCAGCTGGTTGCGACTGCAGACAAACAACAGGTTCAACATTCCTGGTCCAGCAGTTGCCGCGGGCTGAGGACTGGATAGGTGAAACCCAGCTGGCGCGCCCGCAGCAGCTTGTCGCCGCGCGTATACATCAGCTTCCAGTTCTTTTCCGGCTTGAAGATCGACGGTGCTGCCGTGTGGTCGCCAGCGTGGTGGCGCGACTGCGAGCGCCTCCAGGCGCGGTTCCTTTGCGTTTCCATGATCGTGTTCTCGTGAGTACCGGGTTCAGCAGCCGCGGTAGTACGAGTGCGCGCAGGATACAACGCCGCAACAAAAAAGCCCACGCATCGCTGCGCAGGCTTGTCTGTTACATCACAGTGGTCGGGACGGCCGGATTCGAACCGACGACCCTCTGCCCCCCAGGCAGATGCGCTACCAGGCTGCGCTACGCCCCGACTGATGCTGCGATGTGCCCGCCAGTGCGGCGGGCCGTGAAGTATAGCGGATTACGGCGGAAATGGGTCAGCGACGCAGCAGTTGCAGCACTTCTTCCAGTTCCATCCGCACCTGCTTGATGATCTGGTTGCTCAAGGCCGATTCCTCGCGCGCATCCGGACCATCCAGGCGCAGGCGCGCGCCACCGATGGTGTAGCCCTGTTCGTACAGCAGGCTGCGGATCTGCCGCACCATCAGCACGTCGTGGCGCTGGTAGTAACGACGGTTGCCACGGCGCTTGGCCGGCTCGAGACTGGGAAACTCGGTTTCCCAGTAGCGCAGCACGTGCGGCTTGACGTCGCACAGTTCGCTGACTTCACCAATGGTGAAGTAGCGCTTGGCCGGAATCGGCGGAAGTTCGCGGTTACTGCCCGGATCCAGCATAAGCTTCCACCCTCTCCTTGAGCTTCTGGCCCGGACGGAAGGTAACCACCGTACGGGCGGAAATCGGAATTTCCTCGCCGGTCTTGGGGTTGCGACCTGGGCGCTGGTTCTTGCGCCGCAGGTCGAAATTGCCAAAGCCCGACAGCTTCACCTGACGTCCCTGTTCCAATGCTTCACGCAGCACATCGAAGAACGCGTCGACGAATTCCTTGGCTTCCCGCTTGTTCAGACCGACTTCGTCGAACAGCTTTTCCGCCATCTCCGCCTTGGTCAATGCCATTGCCTGCTACCCCCGAGTGCTGCCCGCTCAGCCGCGGATCCGGGCGTGGTGTTCACGCTCGATGGCAGTGACCGCCTCGGCCACTACCGCTTCCACGTCGCGGTCCGTCAGAGTGCGCGACTTGTCCTGCAAAATCAAGCCCATAGCGAGACTCTTGAATCCCGGCTCGACGCCCTGGCCGACATAGCGATCGAACAGGTTCAGCTCGCGCAGCAGCGGACCGGCAGCCTGGCGGATGGTCGCGGCCAGGTCACTCCAGGCCACCTGTTCAGGCACCAGGAAGGCCAGGTCGCGGCGCACTGCCGGGTAGCGCGACAGTTCACCGGCGCGCGGCAGCGCACGGGCCGACAGCGCTTCCAGATCCAGCTCGAAGGCGTACACGTCCACGTCGATGTCCATCGCCTTGGCCAGGCGCGGATGGATCTGGCCGATCCAGCCGATGGCCAGGCCGTCGCGGAACACCTCGGCCGAACGCACCGGATGGCCGTAGGCACGCGAGGATGGGCGGAACTCCAGGACCGCGCCACTGGCCGCGGCCAGCGATTCCAGGTCGCCCTTCAGGTCATGGAAATCGATCTTGCGGGTCGGCAGGCCCCACTGCACCGCCTGCGCTTCACCGCAGACCGCAGCGGCCACGCGCGGGGTTTCCAGCGGCGCCGGCTGGCCATCTCCGGCCTGCTGCGCGAACACCCGGCCAAGCTCGAACAGGCGCACCCGGCCGAGCTGGCGGGCGGCGTTGCGGCCCAGCGTGGCGACCAGGCCCGGCAGCAGCGACGGGCGCATCACCGCCAGCTCGGCCGACAGCGGGTTGGCCAGCGGCACCAGATCCTCGCGCAGCTGCCACTGGCCCAGCAGGCCATCGTCGACGAAGGCGAAATTGACGGTTTCCTGCAGATCGCGTGCGATCAGCTGGCGGCGCACGCTCAGCGCGTCCAGCTGGGTCTCGGACGGCATCGCGACACGCGATGCGCCACCCGGCAGCGTGGTCGGGATCTGCTCATAACCGTRGATSCGGGCCASYTCYTCGATCAGGTCTTCTTCGATGGCGATGTCGAAGCGGCGGCTCGGCGCGGTGACCTGCCAGCCTTCGCCAGCGGCGACCACGTCCATGCCCAGCGCGCGCAGGATGCGCTCGACTTCGGCGTCTTCGATGGTGATGCCCAGCACGCGGGTGATGCGCGCGCGGCGCAGCAGGATCGTCGCCGGCTGCGGCAGGTCGGCCTCTCGTACCGCTTCGGTAACCGGTGCGGGGGTACCGCCGGCCAGGTCCAGCACCAGGCGGGTGGCGTATTCGATGGCAGTACGCGGCAGCGCCGGGTCGACGCCACGCTCGAAGCGGTGGCCGGCATCGGTGTGCAGGCCCAGCTTGCGGCCGCGGCCCATGATCGCGGCCGGCGCGAAGTGCGCCGCTTCCAGGAACACGGCGGTGGTGGCATCGGTAACACGCGTGTCGAAGCCGCCCATCAGGCCGGCCAGGCCGACCGCGCGATCAGCGTCGGTGACCACCAGGAAGCTGTCGTCCAGCGCAGCATCACGGCCATCCAGCAGCTTCAGGCTTTCGCCTGCGCGCGAACGACGCACACTGATCGTGCCCTGCAGGGTACCGAGATCGTAGGCGTGCATCGGCTGGCCCAGCTCAAGCATCACGTACTGGGTGATGTCGACCAGCAGCGATACCGGGCGCACGCCGCTGCGGCGCAGGCGCTCGGCCATCCACAACGGGGTCTTCGCCGCGGCGTTGACTCCTTCGATGACACGACCCAGATACCGCGGCGCTTCGGCACCGGCATCGAGCTGGATTGCCAGCTCGCGGCTGCTCTGGGCAGCGATCGGTGCTGCGATGAAATCCAGTACTTCGCTGCGCGTCGCTGCGGCGACGTCATAGGCGATGCCGCGGATGCTGAAGCAGTCGGCGCGGTTGGGGGTCAGCTTGATCTCGATGCTGGCATCCGGCAGGCCGAGGTACTCCACCAGGGACTGGCCGACCGGCGCGTCGTCCGGCAGTTCCAGCAAACCAGAGGCATCGTTGTCCAGGCCCAGCTCCTTGGCCGAGCACAGCATGCCGTTGGAKWCGACGCCGCGCAGCTTGGCCGGCTTGATCTTCAACTCACCGATCTGCGCACCGACCATCGCCAGCGGCGCGACCAGGCCCGGTCGTGCATTCGGCGCACCACAGACGATCTGCAGCAGCTCAGCCTGCCCCGCATCAACCTTGCACACCTGCAGGCGGTCGGCTTCGGGATGGCGCTCGGCTTCGACGATACGCGCGACGACCACGTGCTGCAGGCCATCGCCAAGCGCGGTCACGTCTTCCACTTCCAGGCCGATGGCGGTCAGCACCGCGCTGAGCTCATCGCGCGAGGCAGTGGTCGGGACGTGGCTGCGCAGCCAGTTTTCGGAGAATTTCATGGGTTCACCCTGGTGGGCCCGGCGCATGCGCCTGGGCCTGCGTTGTTG
>NZ_JBFTNR010000321.1:0-4631 GCF_056665995.1 Stenotrophomonas sp. 05L44_2 | reverse complement strand
GTTCTCTTCGATCATGGCGCGGGTGCCGTCGCTGGCCGTGATGCATCCCCACGCCGGACTGCTGGGCGCCGCTGCCTATGCTGCCGACGCCGAACGTGACGCACCAGGAGTTGCCGCATGACCCCCATCTTCCAGGACGACCGTATCGACTTCATCAACCACGGCGATGCCGATGGCTGGATCGAGGCGGTTGCAGCCGAAATGGCGCAGGCGATCAACCACGACATCACCGAACTGGGCCGCGCACGCATCCTGCTGTCCGGCGGTACTACGCCGGCACCGGTGTACCAGGCGCTGGCCGAGCTGGACGTGCATTGGGACCGCGTTGAAGTGAGCCTGGCCGACGAGCGCTGGTTGTCGCCGCAGGATCGCGACAGCAATGCATGGCTGGTGCGCGAGAACCTGCTCACGCGTGCCGAAGGTGCGCACTTCGATCCGCTGGTGCGGATCGGCAAGCCGCTGCCCGAATGCGTGTACACCGCCAACCTGCAGGCCCAGCACAGCCAGGCGCCAAGCCTGGTCGCACTGGGCATGGGCAACGACGGCCATACCGCCTCGCTGTTCCCGGGCTCGAAGGACCTGACCCGCGCGCTGGAAAGCACCCTGCCGTACGCCGCACTGGATGCCACCGGATGCCCCGGTGCCAACCAGTGGCCGCTGCGCATCACCCTGACCCCGCGCGGCCTCGGCCAGTGCCGCCAGCGCCTGCTGCTGCTGCGCGGCAAGCAGAAGCTGCAGGTGCTGCGCCAGGCATTGGACAGCAACGACCCGCAGCAGTATCCGATCCTCAACGCAATCAACCTGGAAGGCGCGCGCCTGCGCGTCCACTGGGCTGATTGATGTCGGCGGCGGCGCCCTGCTGCCGCTTGCCTCTCGCCACCTCGAACGCCGGTAGCCAATGAGCCTCCATCCGCAACTGCAAGCCATCACTGAGCGCGTCATCCGCCGCAGCGCCGCTTCGCGCGCCGCCTATCTGGCAGCGATCGACGCCTCCCTGCGCGATGGCCCGTTCCGCAGCCGCCTCAGCTGCGGCAACCTCGCCCACGGTTTCGCCGCCTGTGGTGGCACCGACAAGAGCCGCCTGCGCGGCGGCGTGACGGCCAACCTGGGCATCATCACCGCCTACAACGACATGCTGTCAGCGCACCAGCCGTTCGAGACCTATCCCGAACAGATCCGTGCGGTGGCCCGCGAACTGGGCGCGACGGCACAGGTGGCCGGCGCTGTGCCGGCGATGTGCGACGGCGTCACCCAAGGCCGTGGCGGCATGGAGCTGTCGCTGTTCTCGCGCGATGTCATTGCCCAGGCCACCGCGATCGGACTCAGCCACGACATGTTCGATACCACCGTGTACCTCGGTGTGTGCGACAAGATCGTGCCGGGCCTGCTGATCGGCGCCCTCGCCTTCGGCCACCTTCCGGCGGTGTTCGTGCCGGCAGGCCCGATGACGCCGGGCATTCCCAACAAGCAGAAGGCCGAAGTGCGCGAGCGCTACGCCGCCGGCGAAGCCACCCGCGAAGAACTGCTGGAAGCCGAATCGGCGTCCTACCACGGCGCGGGCACCTGCACCTTCTACGGCACCGCCAATTCCAACCAGGTGCTGCTGGAAGCGATGGGCGTGCAGTTGCCGGGCGCATCGTTCGTCAATCCGGACACGGCGCTGCGCGATGCACTGACCCGCGAAGCCACCGAGCGCGCACTGGACATCACCGCGCTGGGCGACGACTTCCGTCCGCTGGGCCGGATCATCGACGAGCGCGCGATCATCAACGCGATCATCGCGCTGATGGCCACCGGCGGCTCGACCAACCACACCATCCACTGGATCGCGGTGGCACGTGCGGCCGGCATCGTGCTGACCTGGGACGACTTCGACGAGCTGTCGCAGCTGATCCCGCTGCTGGCGCGCGTCTATCCGAACGGCGAGGCCGACGTGAACCGCTTCGCTGCAGCGGGTGGCCCGGCGTTCGTGTTCGGTGAACTGATCAAGGCCGGCCTGATGCATGGCGACCTGGTCAGCGTTGCCCGTGGCGGCATGGCCGACTACGCGCGCGAGCCGCAGCTGCGCGATGGCAAGCTGGTGTACCTGCCGGGCCTGGAACGCAGCGCCGATGAAGAAGTGGTGCGCGGTGTCGACAACCCGTTCGAGAGCCAGGGCGGCCTGCGCCTGCTGCGCGGCAACCTGGGCAAGTCGCTGATCAAATTGTCGGCAGTGAAGCCGCAGTACCGCACCATCGAAGCGCCGGCCGTGGTGGTTGATGCGCCGCAGGTGCTGAACAAGCTGCACGCCGGCGGCCTGCTGCCCGAGCATTTCGTGGCGGTGGTGCGTTATCAGGGGCCGCGTGCGAACGGCATGCCGGAACTGCATTCGCTGGCGCCGCTGCTGGGCCTGCTGCAGAACCAGGGCCGGCGCGTGGCGTTGGTCACCGATGGTCGCCTGTCTGGTGCGTCGGGCAAGATTCCCGCCGCCATCCACGTGACGCCGGAAGCTGCACGCGGCGGTCCGCTGGGCAAGGTGCGCGAGGGCGACATCATCCGCCTGGATGGTGAGGCCGGCACGCTTGAAGTGCTGGTGGACGCAGCCGAATGGGCCGCGCGTACACATGCGCCGAATACGGCGCCGGCCGCCAATGACCTGGGCCGCAACCTGTTCGCGATCAACCGGCGCGTGGTGGGTCCGGCCGATCAGGGCGCGATCTCGATTTCGTGCGGTCCGGCGGCGGCTGACGGTGGGCCGTGGGACTACGACGCGGAGTATGAGCTGGGGCACGATGCTGCTGCGGCGGCGGCGCCGCATGAGGCGAAGGACGCCTGAGGGATTGAAGCGCGTTGCGGGTATGTGGCGGCGGTTGGTTTCCAGGGGGCGGCGAAGGGCAGGCCGTCGCCAGGACACGCCGTAAATACATCCCTGTAGGCTCGATCGCGCCATCCATGGCGCGAACGGTCCTGGCGACGCCCTGCCCTCCGCCGCATCACAGTTTCCGGCGCCGATACGCCGCGAAGTGATCATTGAAAGCACAACTAGAGCGAAAGCAAAGGCAGAAGCAGAGCTATGGGTATCGAACAACATCAGGTGCGGGCGGCGGAGTTGTTGCATGCGGCCGGCATCCTGCCGGTGGTGACGATTCATACGCTGGACCAGGCACGTGCGGTCAGCGCGGCGCTGCTGGAAGGCGGATTGCCGGCGATCGAGCTGACGCTGCGTACGCCGGTGGCGATGGAAGCGCTGGCGATGCTCAAGCGTGAGCTGCCGGATGTGGTGGTCGGCGCCGGTACGGTGCTGACGGTGGAGCAGATGCAGCAGTCGATCGATGCGGGCGCCGATTTCCTGGTGACCCCGGGCACGCCGCCGGCGCTGGYCGATGCGTTGGCTGCGGCACCGCTGCCGGTGGTACCGGGTGCGGCGACGCCGACCGAACTGCTGGCGCTCTACGCGCGCGGTTTCCGCGTGTGCAAGCTGTTCCCGGCCACGGCCGTGGGCGGCCTGGCGATGATCAAGGGCGTAGCCGGCCCGATCGCCGACCTCAAGCTGTGCCCGACCGGTGGCATTACCGAGAACACCGCCGCCGAGTACCTGGAGCAGAAGAATGTGGTCTGCATCGGTGGATCGTGGATGGTGCCGGGCAGCTGGATCGAGGCCGGCCAGTGGGACAAGGTGCGCGAAAGCGCCGCGCAGGCCGCAAAGATCGTCAAGCGCGTACGCGGCAACTGACGCACTGCGGGGTCAGAGCCGACCCCAAGCGCGCAAAGCGCGCGACCCGCTCCTTCCGTTCCCTTCTTCATTCCGCGGTGGCAGCGCACGGAACCTGTCCGTGGCCCTGCGGAGGGATCGCGCAGGGGCGTAAGCGCCATGGATGGCGCGCCCGAGCCTCCAGGGATGGATTCACGGCGTCCCCTGCGCGATCCCTCCGCAGGGCCAACCCCACGAACTCCGTCCCACCACCGCGAGGGGTTCAGCCGTTGGCCGAAACCCTTACAGCGGCCGTGCCGGATCCACCAGCCCGTACTGGCTGGCCATCCGCGCCAACGCGATGTTGTCGTGGATTCCCATCTTCTCGAACAACCGCGCCTTGTGCGTGTTGACCGTCTTCGCGCTCAGGCTCAGACGACGGGCGATATCTTCCTGGCGCAGGCCCTGGGTCAGCAGCAATGCCACTTCCAGCTCACGCGGCGACAGGTTGTCGAACGGCGAGCCGTTGCCTTCCACGGTGGACAACGCCAGGTTCTGCGCGATGCTCGTGCCCAGGTAACGTCGTCCGGCGGCCACGTCGCGCACCGCACGCAGCAGTTCCTGCGCATCGCAGCCCTTGCCGATGTAACCGGCGGCGCCGGCCTCGAGCAGGCGCTTGGGCAGCGGACCGTCTTCCAGCACCGACACGATCACCACCCGCGTGCTGCGGTGGCCACGGACGATGCGCTCGGTTACTTCCATCCCGCTTACGCCGGGCAGGTGCAGATCACACAGCACCACGTCCGGTTGCAGCTGGCGGATCGCGGGCAGCGCGTCTTCGCCCGTTTCGGCCTCGCCCACCACTTCAATGTCGGTTTCACTCGACAGTATCATTTTCATCCCGGTGCGGACCAACGCATGGTCATCCACCAGGTAGACTCGAATCGTCATTCACGTACCT
>NZ_JBFTNR010000320.1:0-4637 GCF_056665995.1 Stenotrophomonas sp. 05L44_2 | reverse complement strand
GTGGCAGAAGACCCCGTTCAGCAAACGAAACCGGACGCCCCTCGCCGACCACGAAGTGGTCCAGCAGGCGGATGTCGACCAGTGCCAAGGCCCGTTGCAGTTCCTCGGTGATCTGCGCGTCGGCGGCCGAGGGTTCCGGGTCGCCAGAGGGATGGTTATGGCTGAGGATGACCGCGGCGGCGTTGTGCAGCAGGGCTCTGCGCACTACTTCACGGGGGTAGACCGGGGCCGCGTTGATGGTACCGGCGAACAGTTCCTCGCAGGCGATCAGGCGGTGGCGGTTGTCCAGGAACAGGACCACGAACAGTTCCCGTGCCTGCCCACGCAGACGGTGCTGCAGGTAACGGCCGACGGCGGCAGGGTTGTTGCCGACCGCTTCGCCCTGTTGCAGTTCAGCGGCCAGGTAGCGGTGGGCCAGCTCCAGCCCTGCGGCCAGCGTGCAGCTGCGAGCCGGCCCCAACCCGGGGAGTTTCGATAGTTCGCGGGCGGAGCGGTCCAGCAGCACGCGCAACGGGCCGTGGGCGAGCAACAGGTCGCGCGCGGTCTGTACGGCGTCCCGGCCGCCAATGCCGGAACCCAGGAACAGGGCCAGCAGTTCGGCGTCGGACAGTGAAGTGGGACCGCGGGCCAGCAGCTTCTCGCGGGGGCGCTCTTCTTCGGGCCATTCATGGATGGGCATGGCACCCATCATGGCGATCATCGCCGACCGCTCCCATAAGCYCTTGCCGCACCTGCGGGTCGGCCAAGCCCTCAGTCGCGCCGGGTCTGCAGGTAGTCGTAGAGTTCCTGGTTGGTCTGCAGGCCCAGCTTGCGCATGGCTTCGGCCTTCTGCCGGCTGATCGTCTTCGGGCTGCGCCCGCTGCGGTCGGCGATGGCATTGATGTTCAGGCCATCGGTCAGCAGTTGCAGCACTTCCAGTTCGCGTGTCGACAACGCAGCCGGTGGATGGGGGAACAGCAGATCGCGGGCCTGCAGGTGGCGCCGCAGCTGGTCGGAAACGAACACCTGCCCGGCCATGGCGGCATGCAGGGCCTGCGGTAGTTCGGCGAAGTCGGCGCTCTTGTCGACAAGGCCGTGTACGCCATCGCGCAGCAGGCCATCGAGCAAGCCCGGGTGCCTGGCCCCGGTCAGCACTACCACGGGAAGGTCGGGATGGCGTTGGCGCAGCTCGGCCAGCAGTTCAGGGCCGTCCGGGCCGGGGCCGGGCATGGACAGGTCGGTGAGTACGGCGTGGCAGGGCTGCTGGACCAGCAGCTGCAGCAGTCCGGCACCGTCGGCAGCGGCACCGGCCACGTCCATCTGGTGACGCTCAAGCACGATTCGGATGCCGTGCAGGACGACCGGATGGTCGTCGGCAATGATGATGCGCGGTTGCACGGGGAACTCCTGGGAAATCGAACGGCACACCTCGGTGGCCAGCAATGATTCTGCAAAGCGGGGACGCGAAGAGGTATAGGAAAGTTCCGAATCGGCGCGCAGCAAACCCGGAAAACTCCATCGGCCCCCGCCCATGTGCTGATAGCCGCCCGCTATGTGCCGCGTGCACCGGGAGGTTGCTGGCCTTCGGGTAAGCTAACGCCCTCGTTTGCACAGGAATTCCAGGTGGCTGATTCTCCCAACGCTTCCCCGACGCGGACCCGCGCGCTGGAAGGCCAGAAACTGCTCTTGTGTGTCGGTGGCGGGATCGCGGCCTACAAGGCCCTGGAACTGGTTCGACGCCTGCGTGATGCCGGTGCGCTGGTGCAGGTGGCGATGACGGCCGGCGCCCAGCAGTTCGTCACCCCACTCAGCTTCCAGGCCCTTTCCGGCCAGCCGACCCGCACTACCTTGTGGGACAGCGCCGCCGAACAGGCCATGGGCCACATTGAACTGGCACGCTGGGCCGATCGCATCGTGATCGCGCCAGGCACCGCCGACCTGCTGGCCCGCCTGGCCCAGGGCCACGCCGACGACCTGGTCAGCACCTTGTGCCTGGCCAGCACCGCRCCGCTGACCGTGTGCCCGGCGATGAACCATCGGATGTGGCTGCATCCGGCCACCCAGGCCAATATCGCCCTGCTGCGCCAGCGCGGCGCGCAGGTGATCGGTCCGGTCGATGGGCCGCTGGCCGAAGGCGAATCCGGCCCCGGTCGTTTGGCCGAGCCGGCCGACATCGTCGCCGCCCTGGCCGCCAACGGCGCTGCCGCTGCCGCAGCGCCGGAAACGCGCGCCCTGCAGGGCCTGCGACTGCTGATCAGCGCTGGCCCGACCTATGAAGACATCGATCCGGTGCGTTACGTGGGCAACCGCAGCAGCGGCAAGATGGGCTACGCGCTGGCCGCCGCTGCCGCCGGGCTCGGTGCCCAGGTGGTGCTGGTCAGCGGCCCGGTGCAGCTGCCGACGCCGCCCGGCGTGCAGCGCATCGATGTGCGCTCTGCCGCGCAGATGCGCGAAGCGGTGCTGGATGCGCTGCCGGCCGACATCTACATCGGTGCTGCCGCCGTTTCCGACTACACCCCGCGCCAGGTGGCCGCGCAGAAGCTGAAGAAGACCGCCGACAGCCAGTCGCTGGTGATCGAGTTGGTGCGCACCCCGGACATCCTGGCCGAGGTTGCCGCGCAGACGCAGTCGTTGAAGCTGGTGGTCGGCTTTGCCGCCGAGACCCACGATGTGGAGAAATATGCGCGCGGCAAGCTGGTCGACAAGCGCCTGGACCTGGTGATCGCCAACCAGGTGGGCATCAGCGGCGGTGGTTTCGAAAGCGACAACAATGCCGCCACGGCCTTCTGGCAGGATGGCGAACAGGTATTCCCGGCTACTTCCAAGCGTGAGCTGGCCGAACAACTGCTGGCGCTGATCGCGCGGAGGCTTCAGGCATGACCCAGGCAAGCAACACCCACGGACTCTCCCCGCAACCGTTGCAGGTAAAGCTGCTCGACCCCCGCTTCGGCGACAGCTGGCCGCTGCCGGCCTATGCCACCGAAGCCAGCGCCGGCATGGATCTGCGCGCGGCGCTGGAAACCGCGCTGACCCTCCAGCCGGGCGATACCGCACTGGTTCCCAGCGGCCTGGCCATCCATATCGCCGATCCTCATCTGTGCGCAGTGATCCTGCCGCGTTCGGGCCTGGGCCATCGCCATGGCATCGTGCTCGGCAACGGCACCGGCCTGATCGACGCCGACTACCAGGGGCCGCTGCTGATCAGTGTCTGGAACCGTGGCCGCGAGGCCTTCACCATCGAGCCGGGCGATCGCATCGCCCAGTTGGTGATCGTGCCGATTGCCCGCGTCAGCCTGCAGGTGGTGGATACTTTCACCGACAGCGTGCGGGGAACGGGTGGATTCGGCCATACCGGGGTGCGTTGACAGGGGACATCGATGAGCGGCATCGGGGAAGCACAGCGGGGAACGACGTTGGGACGCAGCGCGCCATTGCTGGGCGTGCTGCTGGTACTGCTGGCCGCCTGGTTCGGCTGGAGCGCGGTGCAGCAGTGGCGGCAGGCCGCCAGCGGGGACGCGCTGGAACAGGCGCGCGACCAGGCCGTGCAAGGGCTGCAGCAGGCTGCCTCCGGCCAGTTGCAGCAGCTGCAGCAGCAGTTGAAGGGCGACCGCGTGCAGCAGGCGCTGYAGGCCGGTGATGCCGCCGGCGCCGCGCTGGCGCTGCGGGAAAGCTGGACCGGCGTCGAGCAGGTGGAGGTGCTGGGCGCTGACCTGGCCGCAGGCTATGCCGATGCGGCCACTTTTGGATTCGCACGCCTGGCCCTGCTGGAATCTGCGCTGGCCGAAGGCAAGGCAACCCTGCGCGTGGTCCACGATGGCGGCGGCAACCGCCTGGGTCTGGCCGCGCCGGTGCAACTGGCCGGTGTCGGGCCGGCGGTGGTGTATGTCCGCCAGCCGCTGCTGCGGTTGACCGCGCCGCTGGATCAGGTGAGCGCCCCCGGCAATGGCTTCCTGGCGCTGCGCCAGGGAGCACACAACATCGTGGTGCAGGGCGATACCGGCCTGTCCGAGAGCGCCGAAGCAATGGCGCGCCCGGTGGCGGGAACGCCGTTGCGGCTGGCCGCCGGGGTGCCCAATGTGGAACCCGGCCCGCTGGGGCTGGGAGCCCTCGCCAGCGCGATTGTCGCCCTGCTGCTGGGCTTCATCGCGGTACTGCTGGTGGTAGGTCGTGGCCGGCTGCCGAAATCACTGCCGCTGCCCAGCCGGCGCAGCGCGGTGGCCGACGCCGATCACGGCCCGACCCTGCGCGAAAGCCTGCAGATGGTCCCGCCAACTGTGCCCGGCGAGACGGTGGCCGAGGCTGCGCCACCTCCACCGCCACCGGTTCCGGCCGACGAGCTGGCTGCAGGCATCTTCCGCGCCTACGACATCCGCGGCGTCGTGGGCAGCCAGCTGACGGCGCGCACCGCCGCGCTGATCGGCCAGGCCATCGGCACCGTCGCCCTTGAGCAGGGCCTGCGCGAGGTGGTGATCGGTCGCGATGGGCRCTTGTCCGGTCCCGAACTGTCGGCCGGTCTTGCCGAAGGCCTGCGGCGTGCCGGCTGTGCGGTCATCGATATCGGCCTGGCGCCGACCCCGGTGGTGTATTTCGCCGCCTTCCATCTGCGCACCGGTACCTGTGTAGCGGTCACCGGCAGCCACAATCCGCCGGACTACAAC
>NZ_JBFTNR010000319.1:0-4640 GCF_056665995.1 Stenotrophomonas sp. 05L44_2 | reverse complement strand
GGCATGCACCGGGTTGCCCACCACTTCGCCCAGGCCGGTAACGTGCTGCGGGATGCCCACGCGTACCGGCATCTGCAGCATTTCCTCGGCCAGTTCGACCACGCCTTCCATCTTCGAGGCACCACCGGTCAGCACCATGCCGGCGCGCACCAGTTCCTCGAACCCGGAGCGGCGCAGTTCGGCCTGCACCATTTCGAAGATCTCTTCGTAGCGGCCCTGCACTGCCTGCGCCAGCGCGTGGCGCGGCATGCGGCGCGGCGGACGATCACCGACCGACGGCACCTGGATGCTTTCCTCGGCGGTAGCCAGCTGGGCCAGGGCGCATGCATAGCGCACCTTGATCTGCTCGGCTTCCGGGGTCGGCGTGCGCAGCATGTGCGCGATGTCGTTGGTCACGTGGTCGCCGGCGATCGGCAGCGAGGCGGTATGACAGATCGCGCCCTGCACGAACACTGCGATGTCGGTGGTGCCGGCGCCCATGTCGACCAGCACCACGCCCAGTTCGCGCTCGTCGGCGGTCAGCACCGCCACGCTGGACGCCAGCGAGGACAGCACCAGATCGTCCACCTGCAGGCCGCAGCGCTGCACGCACTTGCTGATGTTGGCCGCAGCCGACTGCGCGCACACCACCAGGTGCGCATGCACCTCCAGGCGCACGCCGGTCATGCCGACGGGGTTGCGGATGCCTTCCTGCGAATCATCCAGCACGTACTCGCGCGGGATCGCATGCAGGATCTTCTGGTCGGCCGGAATCGCCACTGCCTTGGCCGCATCGAGCACGCGATCCAGGTCGCCCCAGGTCACTTCGCCGTCGCGGATCGGCACGATGCCGGGCGAGTTCTTGCACTGCACGTGGTTGCCGGAAATGGAGGCATACACCGAGCGGATCTCGCAGCCGGCCATCAGCTCGGCTTCTTCGACCGCACGCTGGATCGACTGCACGGTCGATTCGATATCCACCACCACGCCGCGCTTGAGGCCGCGCGACTCATGGGAGCCGATGCCGATCACTTCGATCGGGTTGCCCGGCGAATACTCGCCCACCAGCGCCACCACCTTGGAGGTGCCGATATCCAGGCCGACGATCAGCGATTTGTCACCCTTGCGATTCATGTTCTTTCCTGCGTCCTTCTTGCCGGGGTGCCCGGTGCATTGGCGGGGGCGGCCGGAGTGCCCCAGCTCAGCGTGAAACCATTGGTATATCGGAGGTCGGCGCGCTCGATCGGCGCGGCCTGGTTGGCCAGCYGCGGCAGCACGCGCACGAAGCGCTGCAGGCGCGAGCGGGCATCGTCGCGGCCGACCACCACTTCAGTGCCGTTGCTCAGCAGCAGCGACCAGCTGCCGCGCGCGTCCATCGTCAGCCGGCGCACGTCGACGCCTGCCGGCGCGAACAGCGCGCGCGAATCGTTGTACAGCTTGACCACTTCCTCGGTCTGGCTGTCCGGGCCATCCAGCTCGGGCAGCTGCAGGTCGGCCAGCTTCTTCGGCGTGGGGAACAGCTTGCCCTGCTCGGACAGCAGGCGATCTTCGCCCCAGCGCGCGAACGGCTTGTGCTCGACCAGCGTCACTTCCAGCACGTCCGGCCACTGCTTGCGCACCTGCGCGCTTTCCACCCACGGCAGTTTTTCCAGTGCGTCCTGCGCGTCCTGCAGCTTGACCGCGAAGAAGCCGGCATGCGCATACGGCAGCAGCACCTGCTGCAGCTGTTCCRGCGGCACCCGCTTGAACTCACCGTGCACGCGCAGCTTCGCCAGCGGCCAGCGCTCGGCGCCGACCCAGCCATTGACCACGGCCACCACCGGCAGTGCAACCACCGACAGTGCCAACAGCCAGACGAAGATGCGCAGCACCGCGTTCATGCGTGCGATGCCTCCAGGGTCTGTTCCAGCACGCGCCACACCAGCTCTTCGAAGCTGATACCGGCCTGCCCGGCCGCCTTGGGCACCAGCGAGTGGCTGGTCATGCCCGGCGCGGTGTTCACTTCCAGCAGGAAGAAGCGGCCGCTGGTGCGGTCACGCATCACGTCGACGCGACCCCAGCCACGGCAACCGGCCGCGCGGAAGGCAGCCAGCGCGATGCGGCGGATCTCGTCTTCGTCATCACCGTCCAGGCCCGGGCACAGGTACTGGGTGTCTTCGGCGATGTACTTGGCGTTGTAGTCGTACCACTGGCCCTTGGGCACGATGCGGATCGACGGCAGCGCAACGTCGCCGAGGATGGCCACGGTCAGTTCGTCACCGACCACCATCTGTTCCATCAGCAGCTGGCCGTCGTAACGCGCGGCCAGGGCCACGGCGTCGTCCAGGCCGGCGTCGTCGGTGACCCGGCTGATGCCCACGCTGGAGCCTTCGTTGGCCGGCTTGACCACCACCGGCAGGCCGAGCTCGGCCGCAAGCGCGTGGACATTCTTTTCGGCCGCTCCCGGCATCCTGCCTCCCGTGGCACTCGTACCTCCGTGTACTTCGCGGTACTGCGGGGTCGGCAGGCCCAGTGACAGCCACACCTGCTTGGTGCGGATCTTGTCCATGCTCAACGCCGAGCCCAGCACGTTGGAGCCGGTGTACGGCACGCCGAAGGCCTCCATCAGGCCCTGTACGATGCCGTCCTCACCACCACCATTGTGGCCGTGCAGGATGTTGAACACGCGATCGATGCCGCCGGCCGCCAGCGCCTTGGCCAGCGCCGGAATGCCATCGATGGCGACGGCGTCGACGCCGCGCGACTGCAGCGCTTCGAGTACGTTGCGGCCCGAATCCAGCGACACTTCGCGTTCGCTGGAGCTGCCACCGAGCAGCACGGCGACGCGGCCGAACGCGGCCGGGTCGGTGCTGCGCAGCGGCGGGAAGGTCAGCGTGCTCACGCCTCGCCCTCCGCCTTGAAGCCTTCCACGGCAATGTGGCTGGCGACGGCGCCGATGTCGCCGGCACCCATCATCAGCAGCAGGTCACCGTCCTGCAGCACGTCCGGCAGCACGGTGGCCAGCTCGGATGCCTTGCCGACCACCACCGGCTCGCTGYGGCCACGTGCACGGATGGCGCGGGCCAGTGCATGCGAATCGGCGCCAGCGATCGGCTCTTCACCGGCCGGGTAGACCTCGCTCAGCACCAGTGCATCGACACTGGACAGCACCGCGGCGAACTTGTCGAACTGATCACGGGTACGGCTGTAGCGGTGCGGCTGGAAGGCGACCACCAGGCGCTTGTCGGCCCAGCCGCCACGCGCGGCGGCGAACACCGCTTCCAGCTCGCTCGGATGGTGGCCGTAGTCGTCGATGATGCGGACCTTGGCACCGCTGGCGGTGGTCACTTCGCCCAGGTCATTGAAGCGGCGACCGACGCCAGCGAAGCTGGCCAGCGCACGCGCGATCGTGTCCGGGGCCACGCCCAGCTGCCAGCCCACCGCCGCAGCGGCCAGCGCGTTGAGCACGTTGTGCTTGCCCGGCAGCGCCAGTACCACTTCCTGGCTGGTGCCCTGCGGCAGGCGCAGGGTGAAGCGCATGCGCGAACCTTCCTGCACCACGTTCTCGGCGCGCACGTCGGCCTGCGGGCTCATGCCGTAGCTCATCACGTGGCGCGGGGTCTTGGCGGCCAGTGCGGCCACTTCCGGATCGTCGATGCACAGCACTGCCAGGCCGTAGAACGGCAGGCGCTGCAGGAACTCGGCGAACGCTGCCTGCACGCGGGCGAAATCGTTGCCGTAGTTCTCCAGATGATCGGAATCGATGTTGGTGATGATCGACATCAACGGATTCAGGCGCAGGAAGCTGCCGTCGCTCTCGTCGGCCTCGGCCACCAGCCACTGGCCACCACCGAGCTTGGCGTTGGCACCGGCAGCCAGCAGCTGGCCACCGATCACGAAGGTCGGGTCCAGCCCACCCTCGCTCAGCACCGCAGCGGTCAGGCTGGTGGTGGTGGTCTTGCCGTGGGTGCCGGCCACGGCGATGCCGCGACGGAAGCGCATCAGTTCGGCCAGCATCGCCGCGCGCGGCATGATCGGAATGCGCTGGCTGCGCGCTTCCATCAGCTCCGGGTTGTCTTCGCGGATCGCGCTGGAGACCACCACGCAGTCGGTGCCCAGCACGTTGGCGGCCGAGTGGCCGCGCATGATGCGCGCGCCCAGGCCGGCCAAGCGGCGGGTCGCGACGTTGTCGGCGTTGTCCGAACCGGACACTTCGTAGCCCAGCGTCAGCATCACTTCGGCGATGCCGCTCATGCCGGTGCCGCCGATGCCGACGAAATGCACGCGCGGGAACGCGCGCACCAGATCGTTGGTGTCATGCAGGCGGCGGATCATGCGCGGCCTCGCGCAGGGCAGGCGCTGGAGCGTGCCTTCTTCATACAGCTTCCTCGAGAATGATATCGGCGATGCGCTCGGCGGCATCGACCTTGGCCAGGGCACGCGCGGCTTGCGCCATCTGCATGCGGCGGGCGGGATTTTCGGACAGATCACGCAGCAGCGCGGCAATGCCGTCTGCCAGCGTTTCGTCCTGCTTCAGCAATACGGCTGCATCGCGCTCGACCAGGTACTCCGCATTGCGGGTCTGGTGATCGTCGACAGCAGCGGGGAATGGCACCAGCACGCTGCCGATGCCGACCGCGCAGAGTTCGGCCAGCGTGGACGCGCCGGAACGGCATACCACC
>NZ_JBFTNR010000318.1:0-4644 GCF_056665995.1 Stenotrophomonas sp. 05L44_2 | reverse complement strand
GCCCCCATGACCCCGACCCACGCCCCCCAGCTCGAACAGGACGCTCAGGATCCGGGATTGATCCGGCTGTCCGGCCACTGGACCCTGAAGACCGCGCTGGCCGCGGCCGAAGTGCTGCGTGGCGTTCCGGACAAGCTGACCGGCATCGACGCCACAGGCATCGAGCTGCTCGACTCCGCCGGCGTGCTGCAGGTGCTGCGCGTCGCCCATCGCGCTGACCTCAGCGAAGACGCGTTGCAGTTCCGCCCGGACCACCAGGCGCTGGTGTGCACCATTGAGGAAGTAGCCGACGACCGCCCGAAGCCGAAGCGTGACTTCGGCGTACTGGCGGCACTGGAGCGGCTGGGTGTCAGCGTCCATGCCACCGGCCACAACATCAAGGCGCTGTGCAGCTTCCTCGGCGAGAACCTGGTCAAGGGTGCGCGCCTGGTCAAGGAGCCCCGACGTTTCCGCCTGACCGCGACCGTGCACCAGATGGAACAGGTCGGGTTGGATGCGGTGCCGCTGGTGGCGCTGCTGTCCTATCTGGTCGGCGCGGTGATCGCCTTCCTCGGCTCGACCATCCTGCGCGACTTCGGTGCGGAGATCTATGTGGTCGAGCTGGTGAACATCGCCTTCCTGCGCGAATTCGCCGTGCTGCTGACCGCGATCGTGCTGGCCGGCCGCACCGCCAGTGCCTTCACCGCGCAGATCGGTGCGATGAAGGCACGCGAGGAAATCGATGCGATGCGCACCCTGGGGCTCGATCCCATCGACCTGCTGGTACTGCCGCGCCTGGTCGCGCTGCTGTTGACCCTGCCGCTGCTGACCTTCATCGCGATGGTCGCCGGCCTGGCCGGCGGCATCACCGTCGGCGCGTTCGACCTGGACATCCCGCCGCAGATGTACATCGCGCGCATGCACGAAACGATGGAAGTGCGGCACATGCTGGTGGGCCTGTCCAAGGCGCCGGTGTTCGCGCTGGTGATCGGCCTGATCGGCTGCCTGGAAGGCCTGAAGGTGGAAGGCACCGCGCAGTCGGTCGGCGAACGCACCACCTCCAGCGTGGTGCAGACGATCTCGCTGGTGATCATCATCGACGCCTTCGCGGCGTTGTGGTTCATGCACATGGACTGGTGACATGACTACGCATCCGACCCCCGAAGACGTGCCCATGCAGGACGACGACGGCCACGACCTGGCCATACGCGTGCGCGGGCTGGTCAACCGCTTTGGCAGCCAGACCGTGCATGAAGGGCTGGACCTGGACGTGCGCCGTGGCGAGATCCTTGGCGTGGTGGGCGGCTCGGGTACCGGCAAATCGGTGCTGATGCGCTCGATCCTCGGGCTGCGCGTGCCGGATGAAGGGCAGATCGAGGTGCTCGGCCGCGATGCGCGCGCCGACGATCCCGAGAGCCGCCTGCATATCGAGCGCAACACCGGCGTGCTGTTCCAGGACGGCGCCCTGTTCTCGTCGCTGACCGTCGGCGAGAACGTGCAGGTGCCACTGAAGGAACACCACCGCGAACTGCCCGAGCGCTGGCATTACGAACTGGCACTGCTGAAGGTGAAACTGGCCGGCCTGCCCGCCGATGCCATCAACAAGCTGCCCTCGCAGCTGTCCGGCGGCATGCGCAAGCGCGCCGGCCTGGCACGTGCGCTGGCGCTGGATCCCCCCCTGCTGTTCCTGGATGAGCCCACCGCCGGCCTGGACCCGATCGGTGCGGCGGCGTTCGATCGCCTGATCAAGACGCTGCAGGAGGCGCTGGGGCTGACCGTGTTCCTGATCACCCACGACCTGGACACGCTGTATGCGATCTGCGACCGGGTGGCGGTCATCGCCGACCGCAAGGTGGTGGCCAATGCGCCGCTGCCGGAAATCGAGAGACTGGATCATCCGTGGATCCAGGAATACTTCCACGGACCCCGCGCGCGCGCTGCGCGTGGCGAACAGATCGAGAGTGCCTGAGCCATGGAAACAAAAGCCAACTACGTGCTGATCGGCGCGTTCACCCTGATCACCGGCCTTGCCCTGCTGGCCTTCGGCCTGTGGGCCGCCAAGTACTCCTCCGACCGCACCTGGCAGGAATACCGGGTGGTGTTCCGCGAAGCGGTGACCGGCCTGTCGGTCGGCAGCCCGGTGCAGTACAACGGCATCGCGGTGGGCTCGATCACCGAACTGAACCTGGTACCGGATGACCCGCGCCAGGTGGTCGCGCGCATCCGCCTGAACTCGACCACGCCGGTCAAGACCGATACCCGCGCCAAGCTGGCGATCACCAGCCTGACCGGCCCGTCGATCATCCAGCTCAGCGGCGGCACGCCGCAGTCGCCGGCGCTGACCACGGTCAACAAGGACCCGGCACCGATCATCCCGACCACGCCGTCGGCGCTGCAGAACATCACCGACGTGGCCAACCGCATCGTCGAGCGCATGGACCAGATCCTCAGCGACCGCAACGTCGCCTCGATCAACGCCACCCTGGCCAACCTGGAAACCATCAGTGGCGGCCTGGCCGACCGCGACCAGGGTACGCAGTCGCTGCTGCTCAGCGCGCGCGATGCCGCGCGCAGCCTTGACGCCACCCTGAAGACCACCAACGGCACCATCGAGCGCCTGGACAAGAACCTGGTGCAGCAGCTGCCGGGCATCATCGACAAGCTCGACGCCACCTTGGCCAAGCTTGATTCGGCGGCCGGCAATGCCGATTCGATCCTTGGCGAAAACCGCGCCGCCATCAACAGCTTCGCCAATGACGGCCTGGGCCAGCTCGGCCCGACCCTGGGTGAACTGCGTGGCCTGATCCGCGACCTGCGCCGGGTCAGCGACCGCCTCGAGAACAATCCCGCACGCTACCTGCTCGGCCGCGACGCCCCGAAGGAGTTCGAACCCAAATGAGCCCGACCACCCTTCCGCGCCTGTTGCTGGCAGCGTCGCTGGCCACCCTGCTGGGTGGCTGCTCGATCCTCGGCAGCGGCGACAAGAACCCCGTCACCCTGTATTCGCCGGCCGTGCAGGTCAAGGTCGACCCCAGCTGGCCGCAGGCCGACTGGCAGCTGGTGCTGGCCAAGCCCAGCGCCGCGCGCATGGTCGACAGCCCGCGCATCAACGTACGGCCGACGCCGTCGGAGCTGGAGATCTACAAGGGCGCCAGCTGGGCGCAGCCGGCCACCGACATGATCGAAGACACCCTGCTGCGTGGCTTCGAGGATTCCGGCCGCATCCACGGCGTGGCCCGCGTTRCCGCCGGCATCCGCGCCGACTACAAGCTGTCCACCGACATCCGTCGCTTCGAATCRGATTACCAGGGCCAGGCAACGCCGACGGTCGTCATCGAGATCAACGCCAAGCTGATCGACGTCACCAACCAGCGCGTGGTCGCCGACCGCACCTTCCGCCAGTTGCAGCCGGTGGGCAGCACCGATGTGTCGGCAGTGGCAGCGGCGTTCGAGCGTGGCCTGCAGCAGGTGGCGCAGGACGTGGTGGGCTGGACGCTGACCAGCGGGCGGAATGACAAGCAGGCGCTGAAGCGCTGAGGTTGCCCGTTTCGCACGCCGGGCATGGCCCGGCGCTACCGCCACCGGTTCCTGGTAGCGCCGGGCCATGCCCGGCGAACCCTGGTCAACGCGGATGGATCCAGCGGAACGTCAGGTTGATGCGTTCGCCCTGCACCCGCGCCATCTTCGGCAGCGCGTGCTGGTAGTGGCGCTGGGTGGCGCCGCCCATCAGCAGCAGGTCGCCATGACCGAGCAGGAATTCCGCCTTGCGCGTGGTGTCATCGCGGCGGCGCAGCAGGAACCGCCGCGCTGCGCCGAGGCTCAACGAAGCGATCAGCGGCGCCGGCCCCAGCTCGGGCTCGTCATCGCTGTGCCAGCCCATGTAGTCGCTGCCGCCGCGATAGCGGTTGAGCAGTACGCTGTTGAATCGACCGACGCTCTGTTCTTGCAGGCGGATGCGCAGTTCCTGCAGCAACGGTGGCCACGGATGCGGGATGAACTCGGTGCCTGAATAGCGGTAACGCGCCTGCGGATCACCGATCCAGCAGCTCAACCGCGGTGAATCCACCCAGTTGCCGAACATGCGGATGCGGTGGGTTTCCCAGGGGACTTCCTGCGCCAATACACGCTGCAGTGCATCGGCGTCGGCCGCTGGCAACCAGCCCGGCAGATGTCGGACGTCAGCATCAGGCAGATCGTGGGGGAATAGCATGGGAGATCAGGGAGATGGGGCAGCGACACGCCGCCCCGTGGATGCTCAGCGGCGCTTGAACGCGACGCCGGTCTTTTCCTTCAACTCATCCTCGCCCACACCCGCCGCAGTCTCCACCAGCACCAGGCCGTCATCGGTCACATCGAATACCGCCAGGTCGGTGATGATGCGGTCGACCACGCCCACACCGGTCAGCGGCAGCGTGCATTCGGCCAGGATCTTGTGCTCGCCGTTCCTGGCGGTGTGCTCCATCAGCACCACCACGCGCTGCACGCCGGCCACCAGGTCCATCGCACCGCCCATGCCCTTGACCATCTTGCCGGGCACCATCCAGTTGGCCAGGTCGCCCTTGTCGGTCACCTGCATCGCACCGAGGATGGCCAGGTTGACGTGGCCACCGCGGATCATCGCAAAGCTGTCATGGCTGCCGAAGTAGCTGGCGCCCGCACGTGCGG
>NZ_JBFTNR010000317.1:0-4650 GCF_056665995.1 Stenotrophomonas sp. 05L44_2 | reverse complement strand
GTAGTGCCGGCCGCTGGCCGGCAACCCGGTGATGCATCTGGAAGCAATGGGGAGCCGGCCAGCGGCCGGCGCTACCAGAACCGGTTCCATCCACCCTTTCCCGGTCTTCGTCGCACATCGCTTGTTTGCCCGAAGGGCCGCTCTATGCTCGGCTCACCCCTTCCACCAAGGCGCCGCCGTGATCGCCAGCTTCTCCCTCATCATCCGTCATCTGCTGGCCTGGGCCGCGGCGCTGTTCGTTGCCGGCATGGTCTGGAGTGGCATCTTCAGCGGCATGAACGACGGCCCAGGCTGGGTGTTCGGGCTGCTGGTGATGTTCCTGATGATCTCCGCGCTGGGCAGCGCGATCACTCACGTGCGCCGGGTCTGGCTGGTGGCCGGTCGCCTCGATGGCGCCACCTTGTCCGGCCGCCAGCGCCGGCAGATCGAACTGCCGATGGATGCCGGCCAGGCCTTCGCAGTGGTCGAGGCTGCCGTCGGCGAACTGCCGCGGGTGGAAGAGGTGGAGAGTTCTGCTGGCAGTCTGCAGGTACGTGCCTATGTGCGGCGCGTCGACCTGTGGAACGGCCGGCAACCGTCGCGCTGGAACCTGCCGGCGCGGCTGGCGATCAAACGCAACAGTGTGCTGGCCACGGTAACGCCGGGGCAGGGCACCAGCACGGTGACCCTGCTGTTCGAACCGGACGCCGGCTGGTGGGCCGATCTGCTGGCACTGGATGAAGGCAGCAACTATGAGAACGCCGAAGCGGTGACCCGTGCGATCAGTCGCCGTGTGGCTGACCAGCGCCGCGACGAGCAGGCCGCTGCCGAACAGACCCAGGTGGAAAAGGAACTGTCGGTCGCGCGCTTGAACCTGCTGCACGCGCAGGTCGAGCCGCACTTCCTGTACAACTCGCTGGCCAATGCGCAGGTGCTGACCCGCACCGACCCGGCGCGCGCCGAGCAGATGCTCGGCCACCTGATCCAGTACCTGCGCAGTTCGCTGCCGCAGGTGGACGAATCGGTTTCCACGCTGGGCGTGGAGCTGGAACGTACCCGCGCCTATCTGGAAATCCTGCGCATCCGCATGGGCGCACGGCTGGCGGTGGAAGTGCAGGTGCCCACCGAGCTGCACGAAGTGAAGATGCCGGCGATGGCGCTGCAGACCCTGGTCGAGAATGCGATCAAGCACGGCCTGGAGCCCAAGCCAGGCGGCGGCACGATCTGGATTCTCGCGCGTGGTTTCGATGACCATGTCACCGTGACGGTCGCCGACGATGGGCTCGGTTTCGGACAGGGCACCAGCGGCACCGGCATCGGCCTGAAGAACCTGCGCGAGCGCCTGCGCTTGACCTGCGGCGAGCAGGCCGGAGTGGCGATCGTGGCCAATTTCCCCAGTGGTGTAGCCGCTACCATGACCCTGCCGCAGTCGGCCAAGGAGCCCAGCCATGCCGCTTGAAGCGCTGATTGCCGAAGACGAGGAGCTGCTGCGGCACTCGCTGGTCGAGCAGCTCGGGCGGCTGTGGCCGGAGCTGAAGCTGGTGGCCGAATGCGAGGACGGTGCCAGTGCGCTGGAACAGCTGGCCGAGAAGCAGCCGGACATCGCCTTCCTCGACATCCGCATGCCCGGCATCAGCGGCATCGAAGTGGCGCGGTCATTGGCCGAACTGAGCCCGCGCACGCAGGTGGTGTTCGTCACCGCCTACGACCAGTACGCCATCGATGCTTTCGAGCAGGGCGCGATGGATTACCTGCTCAAGCCGGTCAGTGACGAACGGCTGCTGGCCACGCGCGATCGCATTCTTTCGCGGCTGCCATCCGCGCGCCAGGACGATGCGGTGCTGGAGCGCCTGCTGCAGCGCCTGGGTGCAGGCCCGGTCGCCAACGACCGGCCGCCCCTGGCCTGGATCACCGCCAGCAATGGCCGCGATACGCAGCTGATCATGCTCGACGATGTGATCTATTTCCGTGCTGACAACAAGTACACCACGGTGGTCACTGCCGCCGGCGAAAGCCTGCTGCGCACACCGCTGCGCGAGCTGCTGGAAGTGCTCGATCCGCTGCACTTCCGCCAGGTGCATCGCTCCACCATCGTCAACATGAAGGCGGTAGCAGCCGTCAGCCGCGACGATACCGGCCGTGGCGTGCTGCGCCTGCGCCAGCGTGCCGAAACCCTGGTGGTCAGCCAGYCGTTCATGAGTCTGTTCCGCGGCATGTAGCCGCAGCCATTGCCATCCACCGAGGAACGAACATGCGCCGTATCCTGCTTGTAGGTCTCGCCGTGCTGGCCATCGCCGGCTGCGAAAAGTCCAGCAACACGTCGATCACCCGCACCAATGCCAATGGCGTGGACACGCTGTACAGCAAGAGCACGGTGGTCGATGGCGTGGCGCGTTTCGAATGCATCGCCAGCAGCAGTGGCCAATGCCATTACCTGGTGCTGGCGCCGGGCTGCAGCACCGACACCGCTTGCGCGAAGCCGCCGCTGCGCCGGTTCGCGGTGGCCGCAGGCAAGACCGAGCAGGTCAGTGGCCTGCCGAAGGACTTCCGCCAGTGCGTCAGCGACGTGCAGAAAGAACAATGCCACCGTGACTGAGCACGGTGGCATTGTGGCTCCCCCCGGATTGCGTTCGGCTCAGTAAGCGGGCTGCAGCGTCATGTCGTGATGGTGTTCGGTTTCACCGACATGATTCAGGCGACCCACCAGTTCGGAGTGCTGCTTCATGCGCCCGATCTCGGTCATGATGCGGATGTCCTCGTGGCGCAGCTCGCGCTTGGCGGTGACCGCCTGCTTGTAGTCCAGCACTTCCGGATAGTGTTCAGCCAGGTCCAGCGCTTCGGCCACGTGCTCGACGCTGTCGGCCTTGGAGGTGATGCGCGCGCGGCTGTTGAAGGCCTTCATCCAGCGTTCGAAGCCCGCTGTGCGGTCGAACATGTTGGCCATGAACCAGATCACGAACAGGATCGAGATCCACGAGCCGAACACCACGACCACGCGGGTGAAGGTGATGTGGTAATCGTCGCGCCACAGGTAATTGGTGATCAGGCCGAGGATCAGCAGCGAAGCTGCCTGCCATCCGACGATCGAAGTGATCAGCCATTGGCACTTGGCCTGGGCCAGCACCGCCACTTCATCGCGGATCTGCTGTTCGCTGAGGCTGCGCCAGTGCGCGACCTGTTTTTCGAACGGGCTGCTGTAGAGCTCGTTGTCGCGAAGCAGTAATCCCAAACCCTTGAACAAAGCAATCATGGCTGGCTCCTTGTGGAACGTGCGGCGATCTGCAGTGGACGGTGTGGCGGGTTCAGTTCTAGCACTTCCAGCGAGCGGTGCAATGGCCTCAAGGCCACGCGGCACAAGGGTTCTGTCTGAACAGGTGAATATTGTTGCGACGCAGCATTGCCCGCGTGGCCTGCGACAAGATGTCGCAGGGTGAAATGTGCTGCGCGCGCACATGAAACCGACGCTGAGCGGATGGGCTCGCTGTGCCGGTCGTGATCGACCAGAATCGGGGTGGACCGCGCAGGACGTGGTCCGTCCCTCCGCCGATCTGGACCCGTGATGCCGCCGTTGCTGCACCGTCTTTCCCGCCCCGTCACCGCGCCGATCCGGCGCTGGGTCCTGGATGCGTTTCCGCGTGGCCAGAGCGGCATCGACTACGACCATCCACTGGGCGATCCCGGCTGGTTCGGGCCGGACAGCGTCACCTGGCGGATGCACGCTGAGCTGCCCTCGATGCTGGCCGGCGGTCTGTGTGCGCTGATGCTGCAGACGCTGCATCCGCGCGCGCTGGCCGGTGTCTACGATCATTCCAATTTCCGCCAGGACCTGGTCGGCCGCCTGCGCCGTACCACTGCTTTTGTGGCCGGCACCAGCTACGCGCCGGCGCGCGAGGTGGAAGCGCTGGTGGCCAAGGTGCGGCGCATCCACGCGCAGGTTCGCGGGCATACCGCGCAGGGTGAGCCGTATGCCGCCGATGATCCGCACCTGCTGACGTGGGTGCACGTGACCGAGGCCTACGGCTTCCTGCAGGGCTATCGCCGCTACGGGCGCGAGGTGCCTGCCGCGATCGCCGACCGCTATTACGACGAGTACCGCTGCGTGGCCGAAGCGCTGGGCGCGGCGGACGTACCACGCAGTGCAGCGGAAGTGGATGCGTATTTCTGTGCACGGCAGCCGGAGCTGGTGGTGGACGAACGCTCACGCGAAGTGTTGCAGGTGCTGTCCGGCGTGCGCCTGCCGGTGCCGGTGCCCGGCCTGTCGCGCGAGATCTTCCTCGGTGCCGGTGCCGCGCTGCTGCCGGAGTGGGCCGAGGGCATGCTAGAGCGCAGCACGCGCCAGCGTGCGCAGGCCGCAGCTTCGGCGAAGCTGATGCAGGGCATGGCGCCGCTGTTCCGCCGCGCGCTGCCCGACGGCCTGGCGAGCCGCGCCTGCGCCCGCGTGGGTGTGCCGGTGGAATCGTTGCGCGAGTGGCCGGCATTGCCCCGGTAGGCGCCGACCTTGGTCGGCGCGCCTTGCCGCGGTGCCCATCCATGCGATGCGTGGATGCCGGAAGAACGCCAACCAAGGTTTGCGTCTACCCATGGAAATAAAACGGGCGCCTTTCGGCGCCCGTCTGCGTTACATCACCACACCTTGACCCGCTTGTCCGGGGCCAGGTACAGCTTCTGGCC
>NZ_JBFTNR010000316.1:0-4659 GCF_056665995.1 Stenotrophomonas sp. 05L44_2 | reverse complement strand
GCAGCATCACCGTGCCTGAAGCCCTGCGCCCGTACATGGGCGGCATCGAAACCATCGGCTGATCAGCCGGTAGCGCCGGGCCATGCCCGGCGGCCTTCTGATGGGTGCCGGCCATGTCGGCACCGCATCCACGCATGGCGTGGATCTACTGAGGCGGTGCGGCATCCACGCCATGCGTGGATGACGCAATCCATCAACCTGCTACGCGCAACTTCTCCAGCGGTACCCAACCGGCCTCGCCAGCCGCCGGCACACACCACGCCCACCCATTGAGCGTGCGCACGCCGCGCAGGTGCTGCCCCGGGTCCACATCAAGCTCCCGCGCGCAGTAATCCTCCGTGGCAAACGCGCCACCCTGCGAATCGCGACCGATCACCGGCGCCGGCACGAACCCCGGCTGCTGTCCCTCGGCCTCGCACAGAAACCAGTCCTCCCAACCCTCGGGCCCCTCATAACGATCGCCCACCACCAGTGCCTGGCCACGGTGCAGGGTGATCGGGTGCGGAAATTCGCTGCGGTGCGCAGCCATCACGATGTAGTTCATCGCCTCATGGTGGCAAAAAAAAGCGGCCCCGCAAAAGCAGGGCCGCCAGGGTGGGCCGGGATGGGGGAGGGAATCCCGGCCCGCGTTCAGCGCCCAGACGAGGGAGAGAGGCGCCGAACGCTGGAACGCGTTACGCCGCTGCCACTTCCGCCGCCTCATGCGACGGCAGCGCTGCCAGTGCACCGGCAATGGCGTCTTCGCGATGCTGCGGCGAATAGGCGATGCCCTCGGCACGCACGAACTCGATTTCGTTGATGCCCCAGAAGGCAAACGTCTGGCGCAGGAAGGGCTCCTGGAAATCCGCCGGCGAATCGGTGTAGATGCCGCCACGGCTGCTGACCACGATCACCCGCTTGCCACCGGCCAGGCCCACCGGGCCGTTCTCGGTGTACTTGAAGGTGCGCCCGGCCACCGCCACGCGGTCGATCCAGGCCTTCAGGGTGGAGGGCACGCTGAAGTTGTACATCGGCGCACCGATCACCACGATGTCTGCGGCCAGGAACTGCTCGAGCACCTGTTCAGCATCAGCGGCCTCGGCCGGGTCGGTCTTGGCCAGCGACCCGCTGCGCAGATGCGGTACCGGATTGGCGTCAAGATCGCGATAATCAACCTGCAGGCCGTCGATCTGCTGCTTGAACTGGGCCACCACGGCGGCGGTCAGGTGGCGGGAGACGGAGTTGTCGCCAAGCACGCTGGCGTCGATGTGCAGAAGCTTCATGGCAGTACCTATGTTCGGGAGAGGTGGCGGGCTTGCCGCCGACGGAGAGAACGATAGGTTGTTGCATCGACGGGATAAAGGTGGTTGAATGCCACGTATTGTTCTATCAATGGAACTCGGGTATGCATGACCTGAATGATCTGTACTACTTCGCGATGGTGGTCGACCACGGCGGTTTCGCCGCCGCCGAGCGCGCACTGGGCATCCCCAAGTCGCGCCTGAGCCGCCGTATCAGCCAGCTGGAAACGGACCTGGGCGTGCGCCTGCTGCAGCGCTCCACGCGCCGCTTCGCCGTCACCGACGTCGGTACCAGCGTGCACCGCCACGCCCAGACCATGCTGGCTGAGGCGCAGGCCGCGCGCGAGGTGGTGGACCGCCTCAGCGCCGAGCCGCGCGGCCTGGTGCGCGCCAGCGTGCCGGTGTCGCTGGCGCAGATGCAGCTGCCCAAGCTGCTGCCCAAGTTCCTCGAGCAGTACCCGAAGGTGCGGCTGCAGCTGAACATCAGCAACCGCCGTGTCGACATCATCAACGAGGGCTACGACGTCGCCCTGCGCGTGCGTTCGCGGCTGGATGACGACGGCAGCCTGGTGATGCGCAGCTTCGGCCAGGTGCAGGAACTGCTGGTGGCCAGCCCGAAGTACTTGGACCGCGCCGGTCGCCCGAAGGACCCGGAAGAGCTGGCCAACCACGTAACCCTCAGCATCAGCGAAGACGAGGCGCGCCAGCGCTGGGAACTGCACGGACCGGAAGGCGCGGTGCGCCGGGTGGACCTGCAGCCGCGCGTGGCCGGTTTCGACTTCCCGCTGCTGCAGAGCATGGTGAAGGACGGCTTCGGCATCACCATGCTGCCGGAAACCGTCTGCGCCGATGCCGTGCGCAACGGCGAGCTGGAAGTGGTGCTGCCGGACTGGTCGCTGCCCCAGGGCGTGTGCCATGCCGTGTTCGCCTCGCGTCGCGGCCTGCTGCCGGCGGTGCGGGTATTCATCGACTTCCTGGCCGAACACCTGCCGCCGCAGCTGGAGGCCTCGCGCCTGGATTGCGGTGGCGCCTGCGAGAAGGCCAAGGAGCGTATCAAGGCCAGTGCGCTGGGTGCGTTGGCGGTGGACGCGGGCTGAGGCCAGCCTCCGATGGAACAACGGTCTTGGGCAAATCGCCTGGCCGTGCGAGAATGCGTGCCCGGCCAGCAGGCTGGGCCGATACGGAGAGATGGCCGAGCGGTTTAAGGCACCGGTCTTGAAAACCGGCGAAGGGTTAAACCTTCCGTGGGTTCGAATCCCACTCTCTCCGCCAGAATTTTCGAAAAGCCCCTAGAAATATGGGCTTTTTCTTTGTCTCAGCTATTGCTACCCGCCCGCTTACCCATCCACCTACAGCGACCGATTCAGCGCGATTTGCTGCCGAACCCAGCCCTGCACCTCGGATTGTATCCACAGTGCGCGCCGGCCAATGCGGATTGAGCGCGGGAAGCGGCCGGCCTTGATCTCGCCGTATATGAAGGTGGTGCCCATGCCGGTCACCTGCCGCACCCGTTCCAATGACAACAGCTCTTCCAACTTCTCAGCCGCGGCCATGATTGCCTCCTGCCGCGCGCTGCAGCTTTGGTGGCTGCTCGGCCAGACCGAGCTTGAACTGCACGATGTTGCCGGGAGCGGTCGGCACGGCGCGCGGGCTCCGCGCTGGTCGGTTGATCCGCCGCCACTCGGCCAGCGCTGCATCGGGGTCCGGCTTCTTGCCGGTCGATCTGCAGCAGCATTCGACCAGGTGGCCACCGCCGGCGCTGGTGCAGCGCATGTCGTGGATGTGGCGCGCGCGGTGGCCGGCGGCGCAGGCCGGCAGCCCTTCGGGATGGCTGATCTGTCGCTGTGTCATGGCTTCTCGCACTCCTCGATGTAGGCATTCAGTTGGTCCCGGAGGAACGCCGCTTCCTTGGACCTAAAACGCCTGTCAAAACTGTTGATGGGGATAGGTCCGGCGTCGATCAGCCACTGCAGCGGCTGTAACAGCCAGCGCGGATCGAACGGAAGCCGGCTGCGCGGATCCACCGGCTGCGCCGATGGCATGCAGTCCGGGCCTGCCCAGTCTTCGGGGTCGCCGCACCTAGTGCAGGTGCGGTTCTTGAACACGTGTTCCTTCTCCGGCTGCGGCACGCGTGGTTTGTCGAACAGGGCGCGGATGACCAAGCCGCGCGTATCTGCGTAGCAGACCTGCGCGGCATCGGCTTGCATCCAACAACCGGGGCCAACGTCGTCCTTGTGGCGGTATTCCCAGCGAACCACATGGGACGAGTAGAGCTCGTCCTTCAGTGCATGCCCAAGTGCGTGGGCGCGCTCGGCGGGCACCGGTGGGCCGGYCGGATCGATATGGCACAGCTCGGAGACAATGGCTGCAGTCCGCGACGATGCCTTGGTGGCATCAATCACGGCGGCCGGGCTGCTTGGGAACGATGTGGCGGTCATGCGAACAGGTCCAGTTGGGCCGGCAGGGGTGGTGGAAAGGGCGGGACAGGTGCCGGCGCTGATGCAGCCCGGCGCGGCTTTGCTGCACGCACTGCACGCTGCACCAGCTCCAGGTATTCGCCGTCGGCGCGCATCTGCCACGGCCGTCCTTTGATCGGGCATACGTCGTGATTGCCGGCGTTGTAGTGGTCTGCGGAGGGGCCTTCCTGATAGCGCAGCTTCAGGAGGTAGTGGGGCCGACCGGCGCAGAACCCTCGTTCGGTGAACGGCCCGCTCACACCGCGAACGGTGAACAGCCGCGGCCTACGGCGCCAGTTGCTCGCGTCGCCAGGAAGGTCTGGCAGGCCGTAGTTGGCGTTTGGCTCGTCCTTGTACCAGGACCACACCTTGTCGCCGACCCGGAACGGCTGCAGCTCTTCGACACCTGCATGCGTTCGATCAGAAAGCGGAGGCAGCAGATCGCGAATCGAGAAGAGGCCACCTCGGCCCGAAATTTCGCTGAAGCACGTGAACGCAAACGGCCCGATTGCGATCCCACCAGCCTTCATCATGTAGAAGCCGCGCCGGCATGGTGTGCGACCGAACTCGATGCTGGAGAGGATCGTCTGCCTCGACCAGCCGCGGGCAACGCGTCGGGCGATCATCGACGCGGCAATCTCGTGCGCCAGGTCTACGTCGATGCTGCCGTGGTCGACYGGGGCAGCGGTGAGCAGCTGGTCAGCCATCGGCCACTCCCTGACGCTGCCCTGCAAACTGTGAGGCGCAGCACGAGTTCACGGGTGCTGACAAGGGCTTCACGCCATTCCTGCGTTTATCCGACAATAGCGATCCGTGGAACGTGTGCTCACCGTCCTGGATGCCAACGTCACTCAGGGAGGGGGTGCGCCATGTACGAGGTTGTAGGTCCGTATTTGATTGAATGGAGTGTGGTCGGGGAGCAG
>NZ_JBFTNR010000315.1:0-4662 GCF_056665995.1 Stenotrophomonas sp. 05L44_2 | reverse complement strand
ATCCAGAGTGATCGCCTGCAGGCCAGCGCAGCGCAGGTGCGCGCCGCCGCTGCGGCAGTACACGTGGCACCAGAACTGGCGTTGTTCAGTGGCGAGAGCGAGCGTGGTCAGGGCCGCCTGCTGCAGGCGCACGATCTGGTGCTGCCGCATGGCTGCAACGCGGCGCTGCAGCTGGAGATCAGGCGCGGCCAGCGCATCGCCGTCGTGGGCGACAACGGCAGCGGCAAGTCGACCCTGCTGCGCGTACTGGCCGGACAGCTGGCGGCGCGCAGCGGTCAGGTGCAGCGGCATGCGCCGCTGGCCCTGCTCGACCAGCAACTGCTGGGGCTTGCAGGTGAACAGAGCATCCTCGATGCCGTGCGCGCTGCGAATCCCGCGGCCGATGCGGGTGAACTGCGTACGCGTCTTGCCCTGCTGGGCCTGGATGCGCAACGCGTCCAGCGCCCGGCCAGCAGCCTCAGCGATGGCGAGCGGGTGAAGGGTGCGCTGGCCAGCGTGCTGTACGCCGATCCTGCCCCGCAGCTGCTGTTGCTGGACGAGCCGGGCAACGCGCTGGACCTTGCTGCGCTGCAGGCGCTGGAAGAACTGCTGGCGGCGTGGCCGGGGGCGTTGCTGATGGTCAGCCATGACACCCACCTGCTGCAGGCGCTGCGGCCAACGCAGGTGCTGCAGGTCGGTGATGCAGGTTGGCGGTGGCGCGATGCGTTGTAGGGCCGGGCACGTGTTCGGCTCCTGCAGGCATTCATCCACGCATGGCGTGGATCTACTGCCAGCCTCTCATCCACGCGTGGCGCAGACGCATCAACGCTTCCACACCGGGAACGCCTGCGGCATCTGCTGCCACAGCAAGGGCCCGGCCTGCAGCTCGGTGTCGTTGAGCAGGCACGCATCCAGGGCCGACCGCACCACACGCTCGTCCATGTGCACGCCGATCACCACCAGTTCCTGCCGGCGGTCACCCCACAGCGGATGCCACAGGCGTGCCATCGCCGAGTGCGCGGCCGCGTCCGGGAATTCCCGTACGTCCGGCAGCGGCGCGCTCCAGCAGTCGGCCTGCTGCCGGGCCCAGCCCAGATCGCTGTAAGGCAGCGGCGTTGGCGGCAGCAGCGGCGTGGTGTCCTCCTGGCCGGCGCGCACCCGCTCGCGCGCCGCATACCAGAAGCCCGCCGCCTGGGTGCRTGTGGCCGCGCCCACACTGTTCAACTCACCCACCCAGTCCATGCGGTTGGCCAGCCAGAACCAGCCCTTGCTGCGGATCACCCCGGGCATGCCGTGCTGCAATGTGCGCGCGAAACGGGCGGGATGGAACGGCCGCCGTGAGCGATAGACGAAGCTGCCGATGCCGTACTCCTCGGTTTCCGGCGTGTGCTCGCCACGCAGTTCCTTCACCCAACCGGGGGCCTGCTGCGCGCGCTCGAAATCGAAGCGACCGGTATCCAGCAGCTCGGCAAGCGGCACGTCGCCGAAACTGGACAGCAGCAGCTTCGCGTCGCGATTCAAGCCGCGCAGCACGGCCAGCGTGTCCTGCAGCACTTCGTCGTCCACCTGGTCCACCTTGCTGACCACGATCACATCGGCGAATTCCGCCTGCTCGCACAGCAGGTCGACCACGCCACGATCATCATCCGGCCCCGCCTGCTGGCCACGCTCGGCCAGGCGCAGTGTGGAACCGAAATCGGCCAGGAAGGCACTGCCATCCACCACCGTCACCATCGTGTCCAGCCGTGCGATATCGCTCAGGCTGAAGCCGTGTTCGTCGCGCACCGCGAAGGTCGCCGCCACCGGCATCGGCTCGCCGATCCCGGTCGATTCGATCAGCAGGTAGTCGTAGCGGCCGCTGTCGGCCAGGCGCCGCACCTCCTGCAGCAGATCGTCACGCAGCGTGCAGCAGATGCAGCCGTTGCTGAACTCCACCAGCGTCTCTTCGGTGCGACGCAGTTCGGCGCCGCCATCGCGCACCAGCTGCGCATCGATGTTGACCTCGCTCATGTCGTTGACGATCACCGCCACCCGCAGGCCATCGCGGTTGCGCAGGATCTGGTTGAGCAGGGTGGTCTTGCCGGCACCGAGGAAGCCGGAAAGCACGGTGACCGGAAGGCGGCGGTCGGCGCGGGAAACAGTGTTCATGTCGGAGCGGGCTGGCTGCGGAATGGAAATGTTACTGTATAACAATTGTCGCGCAAGGAATCCTCCCCGCATGAAGTCGCCCTCTGCCGCCCTGCTTGATGCCGGCGCCGTCGCCCTGTCCAGCCTGTGCCTGCTGCATTGCCTGGCGCTGCCCCTGCTGGCGGCCGCACTGCCGCTGTTCGGCGTCTGGGCCGAAGCGGAGTGGGTGCACCTGGTCTTCGTCGCCATCGCGCTGCCGATGACCGGCTTTGCCCTGTGGCGCGCCGAACGCCGCCAGCCGCTGCCTGCGCTGGCATGGCTGAGCGCGGGCATGGGCCTGGCACTGTTGATGGCCGGGGCGCTGGCACTGCCCTCGCACGCCTGGGAGACCCCGCTGACGGTCACCGGCAGCCTGCTGCTGGCCGCCACGCACCTGTGGAACGCGCAGCACCGGCACCGCAGAAGCTAGTGCCGGCCGCTGGTCGGCAACTGCAGGCATCGTCCGCAGGTCATGAGGTTGCCGGCCAGCGGCCGGCACTACCCAGCTATTTGCCGTAACGCCGCAGCAGTTCCACCAGTACCTCGGCTTCGGCCGCCCGTTGCGCCGGGTCGTCCGCGCCCACCACGTGTTCCTGCAGATGCTCGTGCAGCAGTTCCATCAGCAGGCTGTGGGCAGCGCCACGCACGGCCGCCACCTGCACCAGCACATCGGCGCAGTCGCCTGCCTCGCCCTCGGGCGTGTTCAATGCCTGTTCCAGCGCCGCCACCTGCCCGCCGATGCGACGCACCCGGGTCAGCAGCTGCTTTCGATTTCTGTGTACATGGGCCATGGCAGGATCATATACCCTATGGGGGTATCCACCCAAGCCTGACCGCCGCCATGCACCTGGACGCCCTCGCCGCCGCCCGCCGCCACGAGCACCGCTTCGACGACGGCAATCCGCTGGCCGAACGCAACACCCGCCGCGCGATGTGGCTCACCGTCAGCATGATGCTGGTGGAGATCGTCGGTGGCTGGTGGTTCAACTCCATGGCCGTGCTGGCCGACGGCTGGCACATGAGCTCGCACGCGCTGGCACTGGGCCTGTCGGTGTTCGCCTATCGCTGCGCACGGCGCTACGCGCACGATCCGCGCTTCGCCTTCGGCACCTGGAAGATCGAGATCCTGGCCGGCTATACCAGCGCCATCGCCCTGCTCGGCGTCGCCGCGCTGATGGCCGTGCAATCGCTGGAACGCCTGTGGGTGCCCGCGCCCATCCACTACAACGAAGCCATCGCCATCGCCGCGGTCGGCCTGGGTGTGAACCTGCTGTGCGCGTGGTGGCTGCACGACAGCCCCGGCCACGCCCACCACCACCATGGACACGGGCACGACCATCATCATGGGCATGACCACGATCATGGCCACGACCATTCCCACGGCCACGACCTCAACCTGCGTTCGGCCTACGTGCACGTGCTGGCCGACGCCGCCACCTCGGTGCTGGCCATCGTCGCCCTGCTGGGCGGCAAGCTGCTCGGCCTGACCTGGCTGGATCCGGTGATGGGCCTGGTCGGCGCGGTGCTGGTCACCGTCTGGGCAATCGGCCTGCTGCGCGACAGCGGCCGCATCCTGCTCGACGCGCAGATGGATGCGCCGGTGGTGGCCGAGGTACGCGAAGTGATCGAGCAGGGTCCGTGGCCGGCACGCCTGGCCGACCTGCACGTGTGGCAGGTGGGGCGCGGCAAGTACGCCGTCGCCGCCAGCGTGGTCACCAGTGATGCCACGCTGGATCCGGATACCGTGCGCCAGGCGCTGGCGATCCACGAGGAACTGGTGCACATCACTGTGGAGATCCACCGCAGCGCGTGACGCCAGCAGGGCGACGGTTCTTGCCGAAAATCTGTACCGGCCACGGCTGCGTGCTGCCTACACTGGCCGCACCTGCCCCGTCGGGACATCCCATGCGCACGCTCCGCCTGCTGCTGCCCGGTGCCCTCCTGCTGCTGGTGGCCTGTTCCGGCGACACCCAGCTGCCGTTCTCCTCCGACCCGATGCTCGGCTGCTTCGCCACCAGCCCGCGCAAGTCCGCCGAGTTCCGCATCGAAAAGGAAGCAAGCCAGTACTTCGTCTCGTTCGAACGCGATGGCCACTGGCAGCGCGAACCCAATGCGCTGTACAAAGCCAGCCGCAGCGACATCCAGCAGTACTTCCGCGATGACGCCGACCAGATCGACAGCGCACTGATCAGGATGGCCGGCGGCTTCGGCATCTTCCGCGTCAAGGACGGCGCCACGCTGAAGGCCCGGGCACGCGACAGCGACTACATGGCGCTGCTGCTGATCGGCGCCGGACCGGTGTATGCGGTGAAGTGCGGATAGCGTGCAGGCCTTCTCATGGCGGGCATCTGGATGGGTGCGCTTCGGGACGTCGCAGGCGGTGTGGCAGTGGTTCCTGCCGCCGCCTTCAGCTCTGCAACAGCTGCGGTACCATGCCCTCCCCCGAATCCTCCCGCTACCCACCGTGCCCCACTACTCCGGCCCCCTGCTGACCCGCGACAGCGCTGACACCCTGCG
>NZ_JBFTNR010000314.1:0-4673 GCF_056665995.1 Stenotrophomonas sp. 05L44_2 | reverse complement strand
GCGTCGAGAAGCTGGGTAAGAGTTTTCTTCGATTCAACGCAGGAACATCCTTGCCTCTATTTTGGGGCGAGCACCTTCGCTGCGCTGACGGGAAAGCGATAGAGCCGTATCCGTCAGTGTGGTGAGCCCCATCACAGGCGGAAGAATTTCTGATTCACAAGGCCGGGTAAGTCCTACGCGTGGTTGCCCGTTGCCCACTTGCGCCATGGCGCCGCCATTTCCTGCTGCACCGCCGCGAGTGGTGTCACATGCGTCTGGCTAGACTGTGCTTCTTTTTCGTTCGCAGGAGGCACCCATGGCCCATCATCCCGCCGTTACCCTGATCGGCGTCCCCACCGACATCGGGGCGGGCCATCGCGGCGCCCGGCTGGGGCCGGAAGCCCTGCGCGTGGCGGGCCTGCCCGAAGCACTGGAAGCGCGTGGCGTGGACGTGCGCGACCTCGGCAACCTGGACGGCCCGCGCAACCCGTGGACTGCGCCGGTGCAGGGCTATCGCCACCTGGACGAGGTGGTGGCGTGGAACCACGCGCTGATGGAAGCCAGCTACGCCGAACTCCAGGCCGGCCGCATGCCGATCATGCTGGGCGGCGACCACTGCCTGGGCATCGGTTCGATCACTGCCGTCGCGCGCTGGTGCCGCGAGCAGGGCAAGGACCTGCGCGTGCTGTGGCTGGATGCGCATTCGGATTTCAACACCAGTGAGGTGACCCCGTCGGGCAACATCCACGGTATGCCGGTGGCCTGCCTGTGCGGCCTCGGCCCGGATGCGCTGACCAGGCTGGGCGGCACTTCGCCGGCGATCCAGCCTTCACAGGTGCACCAGATCGGCATCCGTTCGGTGGACCCGGAAGAAAAGCGCCTGATCAAGACCCACAAGGTCGATGTCTACGACATGCGTTACATCGACGAGAACGGCATGAAGCGTACCGTGGAAGCGGCGCTGGCCGGCATCGACGAGAACACCCACCTGCACGTCAGCTTCGACGTCGATTTCCTCGACCCGAGTATTGCCCCGGGCGTGGGCACCACCGTCCCGGGCGGGGTGAACTACCGCGAAGCGCAGCTGGTGATGGAGATGATCGCCGACAGTGGCCGCATGGGCTCGCTGGACATCGTCGAACTCAATCCGCTGCTGGACAACCACAACAGCACCGCCGAACTGGCTGTGGACCTGGTCGAAAGCCTGTTCGGGAAATCGACCCTGATGCGCGACTGAGAGGATCCAGCCTGAACGGTTGGACGAACCGTTCACACGCGCTCCACGCCCCTGCCGCCAGATTGCACCTCACGCGGCAGTGTTGGCTTCGAGCCAGCCTGCCGCCCCGATCAATACAACCGAACCCCGTGATTGAGCGGTGTAGCGGCAAACCCAAGGAGAAGCCCATGAAGCGCGTAGTTGCCCTGATGCTGTTGTCGATGTTCTCGGTGGCCCTGCTGGCCGGTTGCAACACCGTTGCCGGTGCCGGCAAGGACGTGCAGAAGGCTGGTGAGAAGGTTGAGGATGCCGCCAAGGGCAACTGAGCCTGAGGTGGTGCGCACTACGGAAAAGGCCGGGATCTTCCCGGCCTTTTTCATGCGCGCTTGCTGCGTGTGGACGCCGCGTGTCGACCGGTAGTGAACCATTCAAGCAGGTGAGCGGCGCTTTCATGGCCGGTTGACCGTGCTTCAACGTGCACTGCGCGATGCTGCAGCCACGGTAACAACGCCGTTGCATTCCAAGGAAGCCTCAGCAATGAACAAAGACATCATTTCCGGCAAGTGGTCCCAGCTCAAGGGCAAGGCCCAGGCGAAGTGGGGCGATCTGACCAATGACGATTTCGATGTGGCCGAGGGCAATGCCGAATATCTGGCGGGCCGCCTGCAGGAGCGCTATGGCTGGGCCAAGGACCGCGCAGAAACCGAAGTGCGTGATTTCGAGAAAGCGATGCACAAGGATTACCCGGACTACAAGTAACCGGGCGTCGAACGCCCGCGTTATGCCCCCACCGACAACGCCCGCGCCGGAAGGTGCGGGCGTTGTGCTGTGTGCAGATCAACGCGCCGGCGGGTCGGGCACGTAGCGGTTGGGGAAGGCCTGTGGCTGGCGGTCCAGGCGCGAGGGCGAATCGAGCAGGATGCCGCGTGCACGCAGGTTGCGGGCGCTGTCGTAGCGCAGCTGCAGCACCTGTGCCGGGCTGCGGGTGGCGCGTTCGAAATCGGTATCGCGCACCGAAGAACTTTCGCGCGCACCATGCCCGGTGCCCAGCGCGGGTGCCTGCGACTTGGCCGAATAGCCTTCAATGCGGCTGGCGCTGGCGTCGGCCGCCGCCGAGGCTTCGGCCGACGCCGGTGCCGGCCCGGCGCGACCGCGCAGGATCGGCTGCGGACGCGGGTACCAGCGACGCGCTTCCTCGAACACCGCCACGCCGACCACGCCGACGTTGTCCGGGCGGCCGGTGCGGCTGGCATAGCTGCCGCTGGGGCTGCTGAAGACGAACTGGGCCACTTCGTCCTGGGTCTTGCGCCAGCCGGTGATATCGGCGCGCTGGCCAGGGTTGAGCACGTAACCGGTCTGCGAGGGATCGGCGTCTTCGCCGGAGATGGCGTTGACCCCGTCCACCGACAGCACCACCAGCACCCGTCGCGGGCTGTCGTTGTACAGGCGCACCGCATAGCGGTGGCCGCGCTCACCGGCCACCCAGCGCTGGCCGTCGGCCGGGTAGCTGCGCAGCTCGGTGCCGCGGTCGCGGTCGACCAGGGCCACGCGCACCGGGCCGTCCTGCGGCATCGGCGGGGGCAGCGGAGCCGGGCGGAAGCCGGCCAGAGGCAGGATAAGCAGCAGGGGCAGCAGGCGTTTCATCGGGCGTCTCCAGCGGGGTTGGGTGAATGAACGCGCCGGAGGCCCTGACGGGGTTGACCGTGTGCACGGTAAACTGGCCGCGTTCATAGAAGGTTTCCGCACGCAGTCATGACGACCCGAGTCCTTACCGGTATCACCCCCTCCGGCACGCCCCACCTGGGCAACTACGTTGGCGCCATCCGCCCGGCCATTGCGGCCAGCCGCGCGCCGGACATCGAGAGCTTCTTCTTCCTGGCCGATCTGCACAGCCTGATCAAGTCGCAGGACCCGCAGCGCACCCAGCGCGCGACCCTGGAGATCGCTGCCAGCTGGCTGGCCTGTGGCCTGGACCCGGAACACGTGTGGTTCTATCGCCAGAGTGACATCCGCGAGACCACCGAGCTGATGTGGTTCCTGACCGCCATCGCCAGCAAGGGCATCCTCAACCGCGCCCATGCCTACAAGGCGGCGGTGGACAAGAACCGGGAGGAAGGCCAGGACGAGGACGCAGGTGTCAGCGCCGGSCTGTTCATGTACCCGGTGCTGATGGCSGCCGACATCCTGATCTTCAAGGCCAACCRSGTRCCGGTGGGCCGTGACCAGATCCAGCACATCGAGATGGCGCGCGACTTCGCCCAGCGCTTCAACCATGTGTACGGCAAGGAATATTTCCCGCTGCCGGACGTGGTGATCGACGAGCAGGTGGCAACCCTGGCGGGCCTGGATGGCCGCAAGATGWSCAAGAGCTACMACAACACCATTCCGYTGTTCGTGCCGCGCGAGGAGCTGAAGAAGCTGGTGTTCTCGATCCTGACCGACTCGCGTGCCCCGGGCGAGCCGAAGGACACCGAAGGTTCGGCGCTGTTCCAGATGTACCAGGCGTTCGCCACCCCGGAGCAGACCGCTGCCTTCGCCAAGGCCTTCGCCGATGGCATCAGCTGGGGCGATGCCAAGCAGCAGCTGTTCGAGCGCATCGACAGCGAACTGTCGCCGCTGCGCGAGCGCTACAACGCGCTGATGGCCGAGCCGGAGAAGATCGAAGCACTGCTCAAGCGCCGTGGCCAGCAGTTGCGTGAGCAGCTGGCGGCACCGCTGCTGGAAGAACTGCGCCATGCGGTGGGCCTGCGTGATCTGTCCGATGCCGGCGACATCGCCAGCGAAGATGCCGGTGAAGCCCGCGCCGCTCCGCCGCTGTTCAAGCAGTACCGCGAGAAGGACGGCCGTTTCTACTTCAAGCTGACCGCCGGTGACGGCACGCTGCTGATCCAGAGCGAAGGCTTCGACTCGCCGMGCGATGCCGGCCAGCTGATCGCGGTGCTGAAGCAGGCCGAGCAGGGTGACCAGCTGCAGAGCGACCTGTTCAAGCTGGAAGCCGAGGTGGATGCGGTGCTGGCGGCGCTGGCTGTGCTGCGCGCCGACTGATAGCTAGATGCCGACCTTGGTCGGCGCTGTTGAGGGCGAAATGCCGGCCAGCGGCCGGCACTACCACGGCAGTGCACCCATGGCATGATGTCCGCGCGCCTTCGGCGCGATGACATGGAGTCTGCGATGGCCTGGTTGTCGCTGCTGCTGTTCCTGCCCTGGTTCATCCTGCTGGGCAGCCTGTACTGGCTGTTTCCGCGCCAGCCGCGTACCGCGCGGCGACGCCTGTTCGATGGCGCTACGCTGGCACTGGCGCTGGCCCTGAGCATCGTGGCGATGCTGTGGGGCCACCACATCGGTCTGGTACAACCGGGCGCCGGGCCCATCTGGCCGCAGGTGCTGGCGGTGCTGTATGCCTATGGGGCGTTCCTGGCGGTGCTGGTACTGGCGCTGCTGCTGCGGCCGCGGTTCGCTTTGCGCTGCAGCTGATCGT
>NZ_JBFTNR010000313.1:0-4673 GCF_056665995.1 Stenotrophomonas sp. 05L44_2 | reverse complement strand
CCTTCAGCGCGGGTGCGGTGATGGTGATCAGGTGGTCTTCCACTTCGCCGTCGTCGGCCACGCCGGTCGGCTGCTGGATCTGCGCCGCATTGGTCGCATAGCGCAGGCGCAGGTAACTGCTGCCTGCGCTTACCTGCGCGGGCACGGTCCAGCTCAGGTTGGCCCCGCCACCACTGCATGCAGCGATGTTGCTGCGCTCGCCCGGGTCGAATGTGCCGTTGCGATTGAAATCGATCCAGCCGGCCACGCTGCCGCTGCCCACGCACGCCACCGGTTGGCTGATCTGGGTACCGGCCTGCATCACCGTCAGCACATAGCTCGCCGGCCAGGCGTTCTCTTCGTTGGGATTGCCCGAAGGGAAGTTGTCGTCACCCTTCGCATCGGCGCTGTAGCTGCTCTTCTGCTCGGTATCCGGACCCATCGTGCCGAGGAAATCGGTCAGCGGCGGTGCCAGGCCACCCGGCGTATAGCCTGCGGTGTTGATGTTGGTGGGGGTGGCGTTGACCGGCAGGCCATCCGGGCGGAACTGCAGATCGTCCACCACATGCATGGCGTCGCCATAGCTCTGCGGCGCATCACCGAAGTCGGCGTACGGCACCAGCAGGCCGATGGCGATGGCGGTGGTGCCGCCACCGCGCATCGAGAAGCCCATGTTCACCGCGAGGTTGCCCGGCGCGTGCGCGGCGTTGTCGAAATTGAGGAAGGTGACCGCAGCGGTGTTGTTGTCGTTGCCCGGCCCGAAGCGGATCACGCTGTTGCCGCCGCTGCTGGACTTGGTCACGTTGTAGGCACCTGCGCTGAGGTTCTTGCGCATCTCCACCACGTTCCAGGTACCCAGTGCACTGGCTTCGACGAATTCGCCACTGTTGTTGATCGACTCGGCGTCGGCCATCACCACGCCGCGCAGGCGATACGGCGCGCCGCCCAGGGTCGAGACGCAGTTGATTTCGAACGAGGAGGTGCCCGTGCTGCGCGAGATGCCCGCGATCAGCTGATTCGCGCCGCCAGTGCCACCGACGTTGTACAGGTCGTCCAGGCTGTCGCCGCTGAAGTTGCCCGGGCGATAGCTCTGCAGGAGTCCGCCGCCACTGATGTTGGCCAGACTGCAGCTGACACTGAGGTTGATGCCCGCGGCCACCGGCATCGAGATCGACGAGGTATCACCATTGTTGAGCGTGACCCCGGCAGTGCCCAGGTCCGTGCCGCCACCCCAGGTCAGCCACAGCACCGTGTTGCGGTACGGGCTGGTGCCGCCGGTCGCGTAGGCCGCAGCCCAGGCCGACGATGGCAGCACCACCGACAGCAGCAGCAACAGCAGGCCGGCGGCCAGCCATCGCCCGGTCCGGCCGGGATGTGCACTTTTTTCAGGATGAACGGATTCACCGCCCGCGCTGATGCGCGACGTCGTCGACTGCCACATGTTGGTTTTTCCCCGTCATCAGCCCCACAGGGGAGCCGCTGTTCAGTGGGTACCGGGGAGGGTTCTGCCGGACCCGGAGACGCGTACGAATGCGTGTCTGCCGGTTCCGTGGCGACTACAACCGTCCCTGGACCCTGTTGGTCAGGTTCGCAAAACTGTGACGAAGATAACACAATACAAACAATTGTGTGATGTGCGTCACGTTTATGTTTGCCAAATCTGGCGCCGGCCCCACGAACACAGTTGTAGCAACCGACCCCCGGGGCCTCGTGCACGGATCCGGCAGCCGCACCGCCCTTTCCGGCAATTCGTCACGCATTTTCGGAGCCGGAGCGACGCGTCCGGCGTGGGGCGCACACAGAAAAACCGCCGGGCCATGGGCTACCGGCGGGAGCTGAAGTGGAAGGGGGATCGCGCCGCGCTTGGCGGCAGCCAGGCTTCTACCAGGGGACGAAGAGCAGGATCAGCACGATCACCAGCAACACGGCGGCGACGGTCAGCAGCACGTTGCGCTGGCGCCAGGAAGGCTTGGGGGTGCCGGGGGTATTCATGGGGGCGCTCCTAGGCAACCGATGGGGACGGCACCAGACTGCCGAGTCCGCTTGCAGCAGCGCGTGCACAGGATGTGCAGCGGGAGTGCAGAGCCCTGCCCTTTCCCGCTCAGGTTGTACGGCAGGCCATGAACAGCAGCTCCGGCGTGGAGGCGTCTTCGCTGGCGACGAAGCCGAGGTCGCGGTACAGCGCCACGGCCGCCTGATTGTCCCTATAGACCTTCAACGTCAGCTGCATCGCAGCGGTGCGGCGAACGGCTTCGGCGCACAGCGCCGTCATCAACACCCGGCCAAGACCACGGCCGCGTGCCTGCGGCGACAYGATGATGCGCCCGAGGTGCGTGCTGCCAAGTGTTGTCTGCCAATACTGGCCGAAGCCCAGGCAGGTGCCGTCGGCATCCTGCAGTGTCCAGCCTGGACGCGAAGGCAACGCCAATGCAGCGGCGAAGGCTTCGGCAGGCAAGGGGAAGGGAACGCCGGGACCTGCCCAGCGCAGGGTCGCCTCAGGTGAGTCGAGCCAGCCGGCAACAACGGCAAACTGCGAAGGCTGGACAGGCTGCAGGACGTAATCCATGGCGCCGGCGCTGTTGCGGGCGCGCGTCGATGCGCCCGACGTGGATGGTGACCCCGGCCCGATTCGAACGGGCGACCTTCCCCTTAGGAGGGGGATTTCATCGCTAGTTCAATCAAAGGCTTACGAAGTGGATGGGACCAGCTTGGGGCCATTTTACTATCAGACCCCGCGCCGTAGGTCCCGCAGTGCTGCCCTTACTCGCGTCTTCTGTGGGTCCTTCGCCCTGGGCTTCGTCGCCGGCGGACGGATTGGCGCCAGCGCTTCCTTGACCCGCTCGAGATCGTTCGTCACGGCCTCGGCGAGTCGCCGGGCCTGTTGCTGTTGCTCTCGGGTCGGCGGCAGGCCGGGCAGCGGTTCAAGCGGTTCTGCTGGCGTGGCATCCAGCATCCGGGCCACGGCCGCGCGAAGGCGCATCTCCGGGTAGAGCCTTGCCGCGCACCACCGTTCGGCATAGCGCTTTCCCTGAGCGATGCTGGCGGCCGGGGCTTCCTTGATCTGCCACATCTTCCTGGCATCCAGACGCACGCGCACAGCACCATCCTTGCCGCATCTGACGTTGGCGATCTGTCGACCGCCCCACCACAACACCCAGCTCTCCCCCATCTGGACCCAGCCTGACGGGATCGGGGCGGTGCGGAAACCTTGGTAGCCGTGCGAGGGAAGCATGCCCGGAAGGATACGGCCGGCGGTCGCAAAGGCTGCGACAAGGGATCGTTCACCGACTGAACTGTTCGGGATCACGCGCCGGGCACGGCCGTCCGGGCTACGCTCCGGCCATGTGCGGCCGATTCGTCCAGCTCCCCGTTGTCGACTTTGGCCAGCCGGGCCTGGCTGACCTTGCCCCCGGCCTGGCGGAGATCCAGCCCAGCTTCAACCTCGCGCCCACGCAGCGAGCGTCGGTGATTCTGGACCGCGGCGAAGGCCGGCAGGTCACCCGCCTGGCGTGGGGCCTGCTGCCGTTCTGGGCGAAGGCCAAGGGCCTGCAGGGCTCGACCATCAACGCCCGGATCGAGACGGTGGCCACCAAACCGGCCTTCCGATCGGCGTTCAAGAAGCGCCGGTGTGTGATCCCCATGGCCGGCTACTACGAGTGGTCGGTGAGCCCAGAGGACGGGAAGAAAGATCCATGGTTCATCCACGCTACCGGGCCGCTGCTGGCCGCCGGCCTGTGGGAGGACACCAGCCCGCTCCTGCCCGACGGCAACCTCGGCACCTTCACCATCATCACCGGCGACAGCAGCGGCGTATCGGCCGACATCCACGACCGCATGCCGGTGTGGCTGCAGGCCAGCCAGATCGATGAGTGGATGGCCGCCAGCCCGGACGATGCCATGGCCATGCTGCTGGCCAGCGAGACCCCGGCCATGGAGGCCTACCGCGTCAGCCGCGCGGTGAACACGCCGCGGAACAACCGCGAGGATCTGCTGCAGGCCGTGGCCTGAGACTCAGGTCGCTACAGGAACGCCAGCACTTCATCCGGTCGCACCAAGCCGACCGCGCCCTCTGTGTGCAGCCCTTCAACGAAAATCAGTTCGGTCATCGCAGCCACAGCGGAAAACTCGGACGCTAGGCTCGGCGGAGCGGCGGTGTCCTCCCTGGCAGCCCAAAGCTGGATTTTCAGCGTATTGAACGCGCCCGCTTTTGCCAGCTTGATCGGGTTGCGCCCCAATCCGTTGCCCGCGGGATTGTAGGCGCCACCGTAGGCCGAATTGATGTGGGGGGCGAAGGCCGGGAGGGTATATGTGAAATCGAGATCCACGACCGGCAAGACCCCGACCACAGCGCTCACCTTGCCCAGGTTGTTGCTCGCCCACACGAGCCCGACCACCGCTCCCATTGACTGGGCCAGAAGCGCCACCTTCGTGACGCCTGGAAACAGCCCAGTGGCGTAGGCATAGGCGCTGTTCATTCGTGCTTGGGACACCGAATTGCCCCAGGTATTTGCGCCCCCGAGCTGCGGCGCGATGACCGTCAGCCCGCTGTTCACCAGCGCCTCCAGCAGCGCAGCGCGTTGCGGAATGGCGAGCAGCTCTGTACCAGTCGCGTCGTTTGCAGCGTGGCAATAGATCAGAACCTGGCCATAGCGAGCCCCCCTTGGGTTCCCCGCAAGCACCACGTCGTACTCGGA
>NZ_JBFTNR010000312.1:0-4688 GCF_056665995.1 Stenotrophomonas sp. 05L44_2 | reverse complement strand
CCAGTCTTCGGTGGCCAAGGCATGGCAGGAGTTCGACGAGAACGGGCGGATGAAACCCTCGGCGTACTACGACCGGGTGGTGGATGTGATGGAGGAACTGGTCAAGTTCACCCTGCTCACGCAGGGTCGTGCGGACTACCTGGTGGATCGCTACAGCGAGCGCAAGGGTGATCGGGAGGCGGCCGCATTGGCGCGTGCGGCAGGGGCAGTGGCCGCACGTTGATGGCACGCTGATGGCACGCGGCGGCCGCAGGGACGCGCGCATGCGCGGGCGCATCACCTCAATCCACTACCATGGGCCACCCCACCAGGATGTGCCCCGATGTCCCTCGTCATCCCGACCCTGCCCAGGCCTCCCRCCGCACGCATCGCCGCCTGGCTGATGATGCTGCTGGGCATGTGGCTGGCACTGAAGCTTGGCCTGGTGGTGACCCTGCTGTCGGGGCTGCTGGTGTTCCAGCTGACCCATGTGCTGGCCTCCACCGTGGAAGGCAAGCTGCGTCCCGGCCGGGCGCGGGCGATCGCGGTGATCGTGCTGTCGGCGGTGATCATCAGCGTGCTGGTGCTGGCCGGTATCGGCGTGGCCTCGTTCTTCCGCAACGAGACCGGTGGCCCGGACGTGCTGCTGGCGCGGTTGATGGACATCCTCAACACCTCGCGCCACCAGGTGCCGGCCCTGCTGCAGCCCTACATTCCCGAGGATCTGACGGCGCTGCGCGCCGCCGTGAACGAATGGGCCGCCGAGCACCAGCGCCAGCTGGGCGTGGCCGGCACATCGGTGGTGCAGGTGGGCGTGCGGGTGCTGATCGGCATGGTGCTGGGCGCGATGATCGCGCTGTACGACGAACTGCCGCTGCCGAAGATGGGCCCGCTGGCGCAGGAACTGATCGGCCGCACCAGCCGCCTGGCCACCGCGTTCCGCCAGGTGGTGTTCGCGCAGGTGAAGATCTCGCTGCTCAACACCGTGTTCACCGCCATCTTCCTGCTGGGCGTGCTGCCGTTGTTCGGCGTGCACCTGCCGTTGTCGAAGACGCTGGTGCTGATCACCTTCCTGGCGGGCCTGCTGCCGGTGGTGGGCAACATCATCTCCAACACCATCATCGCCATCGTCGCGCTGTCGGTGTCGTTCTACGTGGCCGTGGCTGCGCTGCTGTACCTGGTGGTGATCCACAAACTGGAGTACTTCCTCAACGCCCGCATCGTCGGCGGCGAGATCCAGGCGCGCGCCTGGGAGCTGCTGCTGGCCATGCTGGTGATGGAGGCGGCCTTCGGCCTGCCCGGGCTGGTAGCCGCGCCGGTGTTCTACGCCTACGTGAAGCGCGAACTGGTGGACCAGCGCTGGATCTGACCCGCCTTCACCCGGGCAGAGCGCTACACTGATCCGCACGCCAGGGGACACATCGATGGGCCGCAGGGCATCGCCAAACGGACTGCAGACCTGGCTCTGGATCCTCGGTGGCCTGTTCGTGCTGTGCACGCTGCCGCTGATGGCCATCGCGCTGGTGCAGGGCACGCAGCGCTACACCGAAGCCGAGGCCAACCTGGTCAGCCTGCAGCAACTGCGGCAGACCTTCGAACTGGCCAATCTGGTGTCGGCCGAGCGTGGACCGGCCAACAGCCTGCTCGGCGCAGACAGCACCGATGTGCAGGAGCAGCGCCGACTGGCCGCGCAGTTGGCGGTCGCACGGCAGCGGGTGGACGCAGCGACGCAGCACCTGCAGAGCGTGTTCCAGAACGACCCGCGGGTGGTGGACGAAACACCGCGCCTGCACGAAGCGCGGCGCCGGTTGCAGACTGCGCGCGCCGCGGTCGACCGGGTGGCCGCGCTGCCAAGAGGCGAACGCTCGGCAGAGGAGGTGGAGCACGCGATCAACAACATGTTCGCGGTGTATGACCGGCTGCAGGTGCTGACCTCGGTGCAGATCAGCGATCTGGTCGCGGCTGATCGCGAAGCCGCGATTCCTGCCATGCAGGGGCAGATCCTGATCGACCTGCGCGAGCACGGTGGCCGCTTGGCATCCAACGTGATGGCGCCGCTGGCCGTGCCCGGCGCGTGGCGGGAGTCGCAGGTACGCGCTGCGCAGCAGACCGAGGGCCGCCTGCTGGAGCTGTGGCGGTTGGCCGCCAGCCATGAATCGGTGTTCCGCAGCGAGCCGGCGCTGTCCCTGCACTGGGACATGGCGCGCCGGCAGTTCTTCGGCCAGTCGCTGCCGATGGTGGAACAGCTGATCGACGATGGCCAGCGCGGCGTACCGCCACCCTGGACGGCGGCCGAGTTCACCGCGCGCTACGTGCCCACCCTGCAATCGCTGGAAGCGCTGCGTGATGGCTACCTCGGCGTTTCGATCGCGCGCTTCCAGCACACCCGCAACAAGGAAGCGGTACGCCTGGCCGTGCTGGGCGCCACCGTRCTGGGTACGCTGCTGCTGCTTGCGCTGGCACTGCGCATCGCCCACGTGCAGATCCTGCGGCCGTTGCTGCAGGCGCAGGCGCAGGTGATCCAGATCGCCTCGGACACGCCGGGTGCAGAGCAGCATGCCACCCACCCGATGGCGGAAATGCAGCGCCTGTTCGATGCCATCGAGGTACTGCGGGCGAAGTCGCACCAGCGCTCGGCATTGACCCGTGAGCTGCGCGAGCTGGCCGATACCGATCAGCTGACCGGCCTGTTGAACCGGCGCTCGCTGGAGGAACGGGTACGACAGCGGCGTGCCGAGGGAAGCACGCAGGCGGTGGTGATTCTGCTGGACGTGGACCATTTCAAGGCGATCAACGATGGCCAGGGGCACGCGGCCGGCGATGACGTGCTGGTGCAGGTGGCGCAGTTGCTGCGCAGCCATCTGCGCCGCAACGACAGCATCGCCCGTTATGGCGGCGAGGAATTCCTGGTGCTGCTGGCCGATGGTGATCTGGCCAGTGGCCGGCGGTTGGCCGAGTCGCTGCGGGTGGCATTGCGTGCGCACGACATCGTGCTGGGCAGCCGTGACATCCTGCGGGTCACGGCCAGCTTCGGTGTTGCCCAGGGCGCGCTTGATCCGATTGGCTGGCACGCGCTGGTGCGCGCCGCCGACGCCGCCATGTACGAGGCCAAGGCGCTGGGCCGCGACCGGGTGCAGGTGGCGGGCAGCGGACGCGCCGCGCGCTGATCGGGTCAGCCATTGTCCGCCTGCGCCCTGCGCAGGATGTGGCCGACCATGTGCCGGGCCACGGTGCTGGGCACCGGCAGTCCGCGCCAGCGCATCGCCCCCACGCGGAACGTGGCGCTGGCCGTGGCCAGCAAGCGGCCGCTGGGCGAGGTCAGGCGCCCGCGGGTGAAGATGATGCTGCCCTTGCTGTGCTCGATCTGCCCCCAGCCGATGATGCGCCCGGGACGGGCGGGACTGACGAAACTGGTCTTCGATTCGACCGTTACCGCCAACCGGTTGGGCGGCAGCGTTGCGTAGATCGCCGGGCCCATGCAGTCATCCAGCATCGCCGACAGGAAGCCGCCCTGGATGTTGCCCATCGGGTTGGTCAGGGCTGTGCTGGCATCGAACTCGACATTGATCTGGTCCTGTGCGGGATCGTGGCTGATGAAACGCCACCCCAGCAACAGGCCGGCCTTGGACGGAGGAAGGTCGCCGTTGATCACGCTGTACAGCAGGGACTGGGGATTCATGCGGGAAACCTCGGTGTGGGGGAGGTCAGGCAGGTTGCAGCAGCGACAGCAGGGCCAGCAGGAATCCGATGCAGCACAGCGCGACCACGGCCGCACCGGCAGAGACCGGCGTCCTGGCACCCGTGCGCTTTCGCACGCCGGATGCGACCGCGACCGGTGGCAACGTGGCCAGCAGACAGAACAGCTGGAAGGCGACCAGCTGTGGCAGCGCGAAGTGACCACCGAAAAAGATCAGCCAGGCCAGCATCACCCCTGCGCCGGCCAGCGCGATCCAGCCCGCGCCGACCACCTTGATCAATGCCATCAGCAGCACCTGCATGCGCGGTGGGACGCCGCCCCAGGCCAGCCCGACCGCTTCACCGTGGTAGGGCATGAACTCCGAGCGTTTCAGGTAGGCGGCCGCGAACAGCGCGACGATGAAAAAGGCCAGAAGGTAGCTGCCGAACGCGAGCGAGGCGAACAGGTCCATGTGCCATCCATGCCGATGCCGAGAGGGAGCCGATGGACAGGGCAGGCGCTGCATCCCCTGGCTGGCACATGGCCGTGCGATTCTTGAACGGCGCCCTGTTAGCCGCGTGTCGCGCCGATCACGGCCCTTTCTGCATCCGGAATTAACGCGCGCAGCGTGTTGCGTGCTGCATCACAACGGTGTTGTGACCGACGTTGCGGCTTCACGCGTGCTGATGCCTTCCAGCTCCAGCCGCATGTGATCGAAATCGAGGGTCCAGGCCGGGAAGGCGGCCAGTACATCCCAGCCGAGCACACCCTGGTTGCGCACGCTCACCTCGGTTGGATCCTGCAGGGTGACCGCCAGCGACGGCAGCATCGCGCGCTGCCCGCCGATCTGCACCGTCACCTGTGGCCACTGTGCCACTGCGCGTTCGCTGCTGCCGCCGGCGCCGGCCAGGCGCTGGCGCGTTACCGCCAGGTCCTTCAGCATCTGCGGATGTGCGCGGGCGAAATGGGCCGACAGGGACGAGCTGCTGGCACCGCTGTCCAGGTGCATGGGCACCTCGATGCCGCCGATGCG
>NZ_JBFTNR010000311.1:0-4689 GCF_056665995.1 Stenotrophomonas sp. 05L44_2 | reverse complement strand
ATTCACAGGGCCGCGAAGTGAAGCCGTTCGTCCTGCCGCCACCCAAAGAAAAAGCCCCGCACTGCGGGGCCTTTCCATATTCCATCAATGCCGCGCGATCAGCGCTTCATCGAACCGAAGAACTCGTCGTTGGACTTGGTGTTCTTCATCTTGTCCAGCAGGAATTCCATCGCCGTCATTTCGTCCATCGGATGCAGCAGCTTGCGCAGGATCCAGATCTTCTGCAGCAGCTCCGGCTCGATCAGCAGGTCTTCGCGACGGGTGCCCGAACGGTTGATGTCGATGGCCGGGAACACGCGCTTTTCAGCGATGCGACGGCTCAGGTGCACTTCGCTGTTGCCGGTGCCCTTGAACTCTTCGTAGATCACCTCGTCCATCTTCGAGCCGGTATCGACCAGCGCGGTGGCGATGATGGTCAGGCTGCCACCTTCTTCCACGTTGCGCGCGGCACCGAAGAAGCGCTTGGGGCGWTGCAGGGCGTTGGCGTCCACACCACCGGTCAGCACCTTGCCCGAGCTCGGCACGACGTTGTTGTAGGCACGCGCCAGGCGGGTGATCGAGTCGAGCAGGATCACCACGTCCTTCTTGTGTTCGACCAGGCGCTTGGCACGCTCGATGACCATTTCGGCCACCTGCACGTGGCGCGCGGCCGGTTCGTCGAAGGTCGAGCTGATGACCTCGCCGYGCACSGTGCGCTGCATTTCGGTCACTTCTTCCGGGCGCTCGTCGAYCAGCAGCACGATCAGGTGCACGTCCGGATGGTTGGTGGTGATGGCCGTGGCCACCTGCTGCATCATCATCGTCTTGCCGGCCTTCGGCTGGGACACGATGAGCGAGCGCTGGCCCTTGCCCTGCGGCGCCATCAGGTCGAGGATGCGGCCGGTGATGTCTTCCGACGAACCATTGCCGCGCTCCAGGGTGAAACGGCGACGCGGGAACAGGGGGGTCAGGTTCTCGAACAGCACCTTGTTCTTCGACGCTTCCAGCGGCTCACCGTTGATGGTGTCCACGATCGACAGCGCGAAGTAGCGCTCGCCGTCCTTCGGGAAGCGGATGCGGCCGGACAGGTGGTCGCCGGTACGCAGGTTGAAGCGGCGGATCTGGCTGGGCGAAATGTAGGTGTCGTCCGGGCCGGCCAGGTAGCTGGCCTCGGCCGCGCGCAGGAAGCCGAAGCCGTCCGGCAGGATTTCCAGCACGCCGTCGGCGGCAACGCCGTCGCCGTGGCGGGTCAGCACCTTCAGCAGCGCGAAGATCACGTCCTGCTTGCGGGCACGGGCCACGCCTTCGGAAATCTGCAGCTGCTCGGCGATCTCCAGCAGCTTCTGGGCCGGCATGCGCTTGAGGTCGCTCAGCGAATAGACCGGGAAGCCTTCGGGGACGTTGGCGTGCGGACGCGGTACGAACGGCTGCTGTTCGCCGTTGTCGTTGGGCATGCCGTCGTCGCGGAAGCGACCGCCGTTGCCACCACCGCCACCACCACCGCCACCATTGCGATCACGGTCGCGGCGGTTGCGGAAACGGTCACGGCGGTTGCCTTGGCCTTGCTGGCCCTGCTGGCCGCCCTGGTTGTAGGGGCTCTGGTTCTGGCCACCGCCCTGGTTGTTCTGCTGCGACTGCCGCGGCTGGCCGGATTCGCGGCCCTCGCCACCTTCGCCGCCGCCACTGCTGGCAGGGGCCTCGGCGGCGGGTGCGCTCGGCGCGGAAGGCGCTGCGGCCGGTGCCGGCGCCTCGGGCGCGGCTGCCAGCGGCAGGGCAGGCTGCGCAGGGGCGGCGCTGGTTTCGGCGGCGGCCGGAGCGGCAGCCTTGGTTACGCGGGCTTTGCGCACGCGCTTTTCGGCGGGCGCATCAGCGCTACCGGTTTCGGGAGTGTTATCGGACAAGAGCGTTATTCCTCGCTTGAAGGTGCGAGCGCCCGGCTGGGGCGGCGAACATTGGGAATGGGTCTGGAAGAAACTGCGTCCAGAAGATGCGGCACGCGAACGCGGCCGGATGTGCCGACACTATCATCGGCCCGCGGCGCCACGCAAGGGTCGCCGGATACGGTATTCAGTCAGGCGCCGGGGCGCCTGCCCGGCAGCCGTCGAAAACGGCTGCCGGAAAGCGCGGGATCAGGCCAGGGCCTTGTCCAGCAGGCCGGCCAGCTGGGCCTTGCCAACGGCACCGATCTGCTCGCCCACCTTCTCGCCGTCCTTGAAGACGACCAGGTAGGGAATCGAACGCACGTGGTACTTGGCGGCCAGGGCGCGGTTGTTGTCCACGTTGACCTTGGCGATCTTGGCGCGGCCCTGGTAGGCATCGGCCAGTTCATCCAGCGCCGGGGCGATCATCTTGCACGGGCCACACCACTCGGCCCAGAAATCGACCAGCACCGGTTCCTTGGAATTCAGTACGGCGCTATCAAAGTCGGCATCGCCGACGTGTACAACCTTGTCGCTCATCTTGGTTTCTCGTCTTGGATTGCACCCGGCCAGGCCGGAGGTGGGTGAACTGGGCCATGCCCGGTGGCGTGACCCTCGTCGTTGCCTCGCGGCGGACTGCCACGGTGCGTTCGGCGGGATGCCTGGACGCTCACGGCCGGCAGTGTACCCCTATCGCAGGGCAGGGACAGATGCTGGCTGGAACCCAGCGTATCGTGATCGATGCTGAGCCCGGTATGTGTCCGATGTCACTGTCCATGGCTGAAATGGGGGTGCTGGCGCGGTAGGCCATGGGAGCCCGCGCCGCTGTTCAAGCGCGGTACTGCGGGGTGAAGAGGTGCGTCTCCGTAAGCGGTGAGACGCCCGATTCCGGTTTGCTGGCCCGAGTGCGGTAAACTGGGGCATTGTGCGGCGCGCGGACCCGAGGGGTCCCGGCCAGCCCGACCCGCCGCAGGGGCCGCAGTTTGCGACGGAGCCCCAGACAGATTTCAGTGCCGCCGCCCGCAGGCGCGTGGCCATACCAAGACGGACACATGAGCGACAAACCGCTGACCGATTTGACTTTTTCCTCCTTTGATCTGCATCCGGCCCTGCAGGCCGGTCTTGAAGGAGCCGGATTCACCCGCTGCACGCCCATCCAGGCGCTGACCCTGCCGGTCGCGCTGCCCGGTGGCGACGTCGCCGGCCAGGCCCAGACGGGCACCGGCAAGACGCTGGCCTTCCTGGTCGCTGTCGTGAACCGCCTGCTGACCCGCCCGGCACTGGCCGATCGCAAGCCGGAAGACCCGCGCGCGCTGATCCTGGCCCCCACCCGCGAACTGGCCATCCAGATCCACAAGGATGCGGTCAAGTTCGGTTCGGACCTGGGTTTGCGTTTCGCGCTGGTCTACGGCGGCGTTGACTACGACAAGCAGCGCGAGATCCTGCAGCAGGGCGTGGACGTGATCATCGCCACCCCGGGCCGCCTGATCGACTACGTCAAGCAGCACAAGGTGGTGTCGCTGCACGCCTGCGAGATCTGCGTGCTGGACGAAGCCGACCGCATGTTCGACCTGGGCTTCATCAAGGACATCCGCTTCCTGCTGCGCCGCATGCCCGAGCGCTCCACCCGGCAGACCCTGCTGTTCAGCGCCACCCTGAGCCACCGCGTGCTCGAGCTGGCCTATGAGCACATGAACGAGCCGCAGAAGCTGGTGGTCGAAGCCGAGACCATCACCGCCGCGCGCGTGCGCCAGCGCATCTACTTCCCGGCCGACGAAGAGAAGATCCCGTTGCTGCTGGGCCTGCTGTCGCGCAGCGAAGGCGCGCGCACCATGGTCTTCGTCAACACCAAGGTGTTCGTCGAGCGCGTGGCCCGTTCGCTGGAGCGTTCCGGCTACCGCGTCGGCGTGCTGTCCGGTGACGTGCCGCAGAAGAAGCGCGAGAGCCTGCTCAACCGCTTCCAGAAGGGCCAGCTGGAAATCCTGGTGGCCACCGACGTGGCCGCCCGCGGCCTGCATATCGACGGCATCAAGTACGTCTACAACTACGACCTGCCGTTCGACGCCGAAGACTACGTGCACCGCATCGGCCGTACCGCCCGCCTGGGCGAGGAAGGCGATGCCATCAGCTTCGCCTGCGAGCGCTATGCGATGGGCCTGCCGGATATCGAGGCCTACATCGAACAGAAGATCCCGGTCGAAGCGGTCACCAGCGAGATCCTGACGTCGCTGCCGCGCCCTGAGCGTGCCGCCCCGGCACCGGGCGAGGAAGGCGACGAGAACGAAAGCGTCGGCCAGATCTTCCGCGAAGCACGCGAAGCGCGCGCCGCCGAGGAAGAGCGTCGTGGCGGCGGCCGTAGTGGCGGTCGTTCCGGCAGTGGTGCTGGCGCTGGGCGTGGTGGCCGCGATGGCGAGCGCAGCGGCGAACGCCGTCCGCGTGGCCCGCGCAAGCCGCGTGTGGAAGGTGAGCAGGTTGCTGCCGCCGCAGTCGAGGGTGCAGTGACCGCTGAAGCTGCTGCCGTGCAGGCCCCGCGTCCGCCGCGCGCTGAAGCTGCGCCGGAAGTTGCGGTGGACGGCGAGCGCAAGCCGCGCAAGCGCCGTCGTCGTCGCCACGGCCGTCCGGTCGAGGGCGCCGAAGGTGTGGCAAGCAACGCCGGCAACGGCGCCAGCCCGGTTACCCCGGTGCAGGTGGTGGCCAAGCCGGTGCGTACCAGCGCCGATGCCGGCGACTCGTTCCTGACCCGTATCGGCCGCAAGATCCGCCGGATGCTGTCCGGCAATTAAGCCGGAAG
>NZ_JBFTNR010000310.1:0-4699 GCF_056665995.1 Stenotrophomonas sp. 05L44_2 | reverse complement strand
GGTCGGCACCGAAGGTTAGCGCCAGATCATCAGTGCAGAGAAGGTGCAGCCGGTGAWGCAGGTGCAGTGCGAGGTGTTCCCGMAGTTCAGTTCGATCATCTGGGAGCACGCCCTGCWGGCGTCGCGCGCGGCCGCTGACCATGCGCGCACGGTCACCTTCGGCGATGCCTTCGCTGCGCAATGGCTGGGCCTGGTGCAGGGCCTGGGGGCGGCGCTGGTCATGCGTCAACTGCTGCAGGAAGCACAGGCTCGTGGCGAAGAGGTGGAGCCGGCGCTGGCCCTGCAGTTGCTGCAGCAGTGGTCACTGCCGTTGGCGCAGCGGGTGGCAGCAGCGTGGGAATTGCCCGAACCGGTGCATCAGGCCCTGGCGCCTGATGCAGACGGTCCGCTGGCCGACAGCCTGCGCCTGGCCAGCGCCGCCGCGGCGGCCAGCCTGCTGTGCCGGCACGGGCATGCCAGCCAGGGCCGCATGCTGGCCTTGCTGGAACAATTGCCGGCAGCGCCGCCACACGCGCTGCGCTGGATCTGGCGGCGCCTGCATGGGCGCAATGTGGAAACCCTGGACGAAAGCCTGCACGGCGATGGCGAGGGGGCCGCCCCCTGATCGTTACAGCTGGGATTCCAGCGGCAACCAGCTGATCACCCGTGCCGTCCAGCGTTTGCCAAGACTGCTGCCGGGCTCGGCATCGACCCAGTGCGGCGGCGGCTCGCGCTGCAGCCAGCGCAGTTCGTCATCAGCGCCCAGTGCCAGCCACCAGGCGTGTTCCGGGCTGGCCAGGCGCAGGTATTCCGAGCGCAGCTGTGCGCCCAGCACCGGGTCGTCGAACAGCACGCCCATCTCGGTGTTGAGATAGGCCGAACGCGGATCGAGGTTGAACGATCCGACGAACCCGCGCCGGTCGTCGACCAGCAATGCCTTGGTGTGCAGGCTGGCGCCGCTGCTGCCGAACAGGCTGCCGTCACCGGCCTGGCCGTTCGCCTTCAGTTCGTACAGCTGCACGCCGGCCTTCAGCAGCGGCACCCGGTAGCCCATGTAGCCACCGTGCACGGCAGCCACATCGTTGGCCGCCAGCGAGTTGGTCACCACGCCGACCTGGGCGCCGCGTCCGGCCATCGCCGAAAGTCCGTTCAGCCCTTCGCTGCCGGGAACGAAGTACGGCGAGATCAACAGTGCCTTGTAGCGCGTCGACTGCAGCTGCCGGACCAGCTCGGTGACCAGCCAGTCGTCGTGTGCATCGTCGTGGTGCTTCATCGGTGGATCGGACACGATCCGTACCTGCCTGCTCCAGTGCAGCGGCTCCGGGCTGGCACGCTGTCGCTGGCGCGACTCGGCCACGCGCTGCAGGTATGGTTGGGCCTGCGCATGCAGCGCGTCCAGATCGGACTGGCGCACCAGCTGGCGCAGCTGTGCATCGGTATAGGTTGCCAGCGCCGAGATCGGAATCGCYGCGTCGCTGTTCCAGTAGTCGTCGAAGATCTGGTTGGCCTGCTGCACGGCCGGGCCGGCCACCACCAGGTCCAGGTCCTGGAAATTCACGTCGCTGCGCGCGCTGAAATATTCCTCGCCGATGTTGCGGCCACCCACGATCGCAATGCGGCCATCGGCGATCCAGCTCTTGTTGTGCATGCGGTGGTTCACGCTGAAGGCGCGTTGCACCAGCTCCAGCGTGCGGGCCATGCCGCTGCGGTTGCGGAACGGGTTGTACAGGCGAAGCTCGATGTTGGGATGCGCATCGAGCGCCATCATCAGCGCATCCTTGTCCTTGGCATTCATGTCATCAAGCAGGATGCGCACGCGCACGCCACGTTCGGCAGCGTCGTACAGCGCCTTGGCCATCAAGTGGCCGATCAGGTCGTCGTGCCAGATGTAGTACTGCAGGTCCAGGCTGCGGCCGGCGTGCTCGGTGATCATCGCGCGGGCAGCGAACGCATCCATGCCATCGCTGAGGAAGGCCACGCCCGACTGCCCGGGATGGGCGGCCTGCAGGGGCATCATCTGCCGATCAATGGGCGTCTGCGCAGGTTGCAGCGGCAGTACCTGCGACGCTTCGCCGCGCGCCTGCGGGGCCAGGTGGTCGGCCAGCAGCAGGCCGGACAGCACCAGCAGAAGCAGGGCGGCGATGATGATCGCGGCCACGCGCAGCAGGCGTCGCCATAAAGGTTTGCGCAGACTCATGACGCCGATGGTAGATCCTGGCTACGCATGGAGGTAGACCCACGCCAAGCGTGAATGAACTGTCACCGGTAGATCCACGCCACGCGTGGATGAACTGTCACCCCGGTAGATCCACGCCACGCATGGATGAGCTGCCACCGGTAGATCCACGCCATGCGTGGAAGAACTGCCACCGGTAGATCCACGCCATGCGTGGATGAAGCGCCGTGACTCAGAACCGCTCGTCGCTGCCCAGATAGCGCCACTGGCCCACGGCCAGCGGGCCCAGCGCCACCCGGCCGATGCGCAGGCGGCGTACGGCCACCACCTGCAGGCCGGCAGCCGTCACCGCAGTCCTCAGTCCCTTCGCGGTCAGTCCCTTGCCTGCAAAACGCAGGCGCTGCTCGCTCTGCCAGCTGACCTTCGGGCCGCCTGCTTCATGCTGCAGCCGGGCCATCAGCCACGGGCCACGTTCCGGGCCGCCTTCAGCCACTTCGACCAGGTACTCCTGTTCGGTGCGGCCCAGGTTGCGCTGCAGGTGCGCGAGCACCGCCGGATCCTGGCTGACCACCACCAGCCCGTTGTCGTCGGCCGGCAGCGAGGATGCCAGCTGCAGGCCGTGGAAATGCCGTTGCAGCGGGCGGATGTCACTGGCATCCAGTTCGCTGCGGGTCTCGGTGCGGATCAGCGCGCACAGGGCATCGGCTGGCACGCCCGCCGGTTTGTGCAGCAGCATGCTGGCGCGCTCGGCCTTGCTGTCGCTGGCCTGCTCGGCCACCACGATGCTGGCGCTCTCGTCCACCGGGCGCTGCGGCTGTTCCACCACTTCGCCATCGACGSTGACCCAGCCGCCCTCGATATAGCGCCGCGCTTCACCACGCGGGATGCCGAGCAGGGCGGACAGGCGTTTGTCGAGTCGGGTCGGTTCCATGGCGAAAGGTCGGGCAGGGGGCGCGCAGTGTAGCCGCTACGCCGGCTCAGCGCTGGCCGCGGTTGGCCAGCTCGGTCAGGTACAGGCGGGTATCGAACTCCAGCTGCAGGTAATCCGGCTCCATGTGCTGGCACAGCTGGTAGAAGGCCTTGTTGTGGTCGGCCTCCCTCAGATGGGCCAGCTCGTGCACCACGATCATGCGCAGGAAGGCAGCTGGCGCCTGCCGGAACACGGTGGCGATGCGGATCTCGCGGCTGGCCTTGAGCCGGCCGCCGTGTACACGGGAAATGGCGGTGTGGGTGCCCAGGGCATGCTTGATGACCTCCAGCGTGTTGTCATAGCAGACCTTGTTGAGCGGCACCGACTTGCGCAGGTAGCGGTCCTTCATGTCCTGGGTGTAGTCGTACAGCTGGCGGTCGCTGCGCACCTCATGCGGGTCGGGGTAGCGCTGCTGCAGCCAGGGGCCGAGCTTGCCCTGTGCCAGCAGATCGCTGACCTGGGCGACCAGGGGTTCGGGGTAGCCGGTGAGGTACTTCAGGACAGCCATGCAGGGGCGTCGGCGCGTCGGTAGAATGGGGCATCCAGATTACACGCGGTACGTATCGACCATGGCAAAGCCCAACGCGCTGCAGGAACAATTGCTCAAGGCCGGCCTGGCCAAGAAGTCGCAGGCCAGTGCCGCCGCGCGTGAACAGGCCAAGGCCCGCCAGGGCAAGGCCGAGTCGACGTCGGCGGAGGTCCAGCGTGAAGCTGAACGTGCCCGGGCCGAGAAGATCGAGCGTGACCGTGCGCTGGCTGCCGAGCGCAACGCGCAGGCCCGGCAGGCTGAGCGCAAGGCGCAGGCCAAGCAGATCATCAGCGCCCACGCCGTGCCGCACAAAGGCGAGGACGAGTACCGCTTCAGCGATGGCGCAGTGATCCGCACCCTGTTGATCGATACCAAGCTGCGCAAGGCATTGTCGGTGGGCGTGCTGGTCATTGTGGCCCATGGCGATGGCTACGCGGTGCTGCCACGCGCGGCAGCGGAGAAGGTGCGTGAACGCGCCCCGGAAGCCATCATCGTCGACCATGGCACGCCCGGCTCCAGCGCCGAGATCTCCACAGGCAACGCCGAGGACGACGCCTACTACGCACAGTTCCAGGTCCCCGACGACCTGGTCTGGTAAGGCGACGCTGAACCGGTCGCAGCGTCCGCCGGGCATGGCCCGGCGCTACCGATTGCGGCGGGGTGTATTGTCCCCATATCAGGCGACACACCTGCGGAGGATGGCCATGGCTACCGGTTGGGCCGGAGATGGCGCGGTCCAGGACCAGATCGACGCCACCGTCGACGATGCGATTGCCCACGCGCGGCGCCAGCTGCGCCAGGGCCCGGGTCTGGAACACTGTGAGGAATGCGACGCGCCGATTCCTTTGGCGCGGCGTCAGGCAGTGCCTGGCGTACGGCTGTGCGTGAACTGTCAGCAGGCGCATGACGAAGAGGAACAGGCGCAGAGTGGCTACAACCGCCGGGGCAGCAAGGACAGCCAACTGCGGTAAGGGTGGTCGGCAGGGCGGCGCCCTGCACCCGCGGTAGTGCCGGCCGCTGGCCGGCAACCTTGAGAGCAATAGCA
>NZ_JBFTNR010000309.1:0-4701 GCF_056665995.1 Stenotrophomonas sp. 05L44_2 | reverse complement strand
GTAACGCAGGTCCACGCCGTTGGATTCGATGATGCGACGGGCCGAAGCATCCGCACGCACGTTGAAGYCGATGACGGTGGCCTTCGAAGCGGCGGCCGAATTGGCATCCGACTCGGTGATGCCGCCCACGCCGGAGTGGATCACGTTGATGCGGATGTCGTCGTTGGACAGCGCCACCAGGGCCTGGCTCAACGCCTGCACCGAACCCTGCACGTCGGCCTTGATGACCAGGTTGAGGACCTGCTGGCCCTCGCCCTTGCCCAGGGTCGCCATGATGTCTTCCATGCGGCTGCCCGCAGTGGCGACCAGGCGCGATTCGCGGCGCTTGGTCTCACGCTGCTGGGCAACGTCCTTGGCCAGACGCTCGTCGTCGACGACGACGAAGTCATCACCGGCTTCCGGCACGCCGGACAGGCCCAGGACCTGCACCGGGATGGACGGACCAGCGAACTCCGGCTGCTTGCCGGTTTCGTCGAACAGCGCACGCACGCGGCCGTACTGGATGCCGCACACCAGGTAATCGCCCTTCTTCAGGCGGCCCTGCTGCACCAGCACCGTCGCGATCGGGCCACGGCCCTTGTCCAGCGACGATTCGATGACCACGCCGTTGGCACGACCGTCGTCGACCGCCTTCAGTTCCAGCAGTTCAGCCTGGACCGAAACAGCTTCCAGCAGATCGTCGATGCCCAGGCCGGTCTTGGCCGAGATCTCCACCATCTGGGTGTCGCCACCGAAGTCTTCGGCCACGACCTGCTCGGAGAGCAGTTCGTTCTTGACCCGCATCGGGTCGGCACCGGACTTGTCGATCTTGTTGATCGCCACGATCAGCGGCACGCCCGCCGAACGGGCGTGCTGGATCGCTTCCTTGGTCTGCGGCATGACGCCGTCATCGGCAGCCACGACCAGCACCACGATATCGGTCAGCTTGGCACCGCGGGCACGCATCGAGGTGAACGCGGCGTGGCCCGGGGTATCCAGGAAGCTGATGACGCCCTTCGGCGTTTCAACGTGGTACGCACCGATGTGCTGGGTGATGCCGCCGGCTTCGCCGGTGGCGACCTTGGTGCGACGGATGTAATCCAGCAGCGAGGTCTTGCCGTGATCGACGTGGCCCATGATGGTGACCACCGGCGGACGCTGCACGGCCTCGCCCTGGTTCTCGCCAGCCGATGCCAACAGCGCGTCTTCAGCGTCGTTGTCGCTGGCGCGGATCGCCTTGTGACCCAGCTCTTCGGTGACCAGTGCCGCAGTGTCGTGGTCGATGGACTGGGTGATGGTGGCCATCACGCCCATCTTGAACAGCGCCTTCACCACCTCGCCGCCCTTCAGCGCGAGCTTCTGCGCCAGGTCGGCCACGGTGATGGTGTCGCCGATCGCCACTTCACGCACGACCGGTGCGGTCGGACGTTCGAAGGCGTGCGGGCCGGAGTTGCCACCGCCGCGCGACATGTCGCGACGGCCGGACGTCGGACGGCTGCCCGGGCGACCACGGTTGTTGCTGTTGTTGCTGTTGCCACGGCGCGCACGATCGGCGGCTGACAAGTGCATCTGACCGGCAAAGCGATCACCCGGGCCACGCTCRTTGCGCGGCGCGTTGCGATTGTTGCGGTCGTCGCTGCGCGGCGGCGCACTACGCGGAGCAGCCGGGGCTGCAGCCGGAGCACGCGGCGGGCGCGGCGCGGTTTCGTCGATCGGCGCGCGCACCTTGGGCTGGCTGGCAGCCAGGGCTTCGGCAGCCTTGGCGGCGACCGCAGCTTCCTCGGCCGCCTTCTTCTCGGCCTCGGCACGCTCCTTGGCAGCGACCTCTTCCTCGCGCTTGCGGACGATTTCCTCGTCACGCAGGCGGTCCTTCTCGGCCAGTGCCTGCTGCTCGGCGAGGTTGCGTGCGCGCGACTCTTCCAGCTTGCGCAGGATGTCGGCACGCTCTTCGTCCGGGGTCATCGCGCGACCACCATCGGCCTTGACGTAGGTGCGCTTCTGGCGCACTTCCACGTTCACGGTTGTCTTGCTGCGACCGGAATTGACCGTCACTTCCTGCTGCTTGCGACGGTTGAGGGTGATCTTCTTGGCAGACTGATCAGTCTCTTCCGGGGCCTGCTCGGGCTTGCCATGCGAGCGACGAAGGAAGCCCAGGAGCTTCACTTTCTCGGAGCTGGTCACGACCTGGTCGGGACCGCTGAACTTCATGCCGGCACCAGCCAGCTGTTCCAGCAGTTTTTCGACCGGTGTATTGACCAGTTCAGCAAGCTTGCGGATGGTGGTTTGCTGCGACATTCGGATCCTATGATCTTGTGGGCGCCCCCCCGCATCTGGAGGTGGCGCGGATTCTACGCCCTGATCGGCTCAGGGCCCTGTTCATTGCCGGCTCATTCGCCGCGTTCCAGTCGGGCGATTTCCTCGGCACGCGCGGCCAGGATCAGCGCCGCGGCGCGCTCCTGGTCCAGCCCTTCGATGCCGAAGTCCATGACCTCGTCGGCGGCCAGGTCGGACAAGTCCTCGCTGGTACGCACGCCGTGGCCGGCCAACGCATATGCGGTGGCTTCGTCCATGCCCTTCAGGGACAGCAGGTCCTGCGCCGGCTGGCCGTCCTCCAGGCCTTCCTCGACTGCCAGGGCCTCATTGAGCAGCGCATCGCGGGCACGTGCGCGCAGCTCTTCGACGATGTCTTCGTCGAAACCTTCCACGGCCAGCAGTTCGCCGACCGGTACATATGCGATTTCCTCGACCGTGCCGAAGCCTTCGCTGACCAGGATGCCAGCGATTTCCTCGTCCACTTCCAGCTTGTCCATGAACAGCTGGCGAGCCGAAGCCTGCTCGGCTTCCGACTTGGCGGTCACCTGGTCCTGGGTCATCACGTTCAGCTGCCAACCGGTCAGGCGGCTGGCCAGGCGCACGTTCTGGCCGCCCTTGCCGATCGCCTGGGCCAGGCGGTCTTCAGCAACGGCCAGGTCCATCGAATGCTTGTCTTCATCGACGATGATCGACTGCACTTCGGCCGGCGCCATCGCGTTGATGACGAAGTTGGCCGGGTTCTCGTTCCACAGGACGATGTCCACGCGCTCGCCATTGAGCTCGTTGGACACGGCCTGCACGCGCGAACCACGCATGCCGATGCAGGCGCCGATCGGATCGGTGCGGGCATCGTGGGCGAGCACGGCGATCTTGGCGCGGTCGCCCGGATCGCGGGCGCACGCCTTGATTTCCACCAGGCCCTGGCCGACTTCCGGTACTTCCAGCTTGAACAGCTCGATCATGAATTCCGGCGCTGCGCGGCTGATGAACAGCTGCGGGCCACGCGGCTCCGAACGCACTTCGGCCAGGTAGCCGCGGACGCGGTCGCCGGCACGCAGGACATCACGCGGAATGCCCTTGTCCTTCGGAATGAAGCCTTCGGCGTTGCCCCCCAGGTCGACATAGATGTTGCCGCGCTCGGCGCGCTTGACCACACCGGTGATCAGCTCACCGACGCGATCGGCCCAGGCATCGACCACCTGCTGGCGCTCGGCTTCGCGCACACGCTGCACGATCACCTGCTTGGCGGCCTGGGCGGCGATGCGACCGAAGTCGGGGTTCTCGATCTGCTCTTCGATGTAATCGCCGACATCCACGCCTTCGGCTTCGTCGATGGCGTCCATCAGGCGGATCTGGCGATCCGGCGATTCCATCACTACGTCGTCGGCCACCACTTCCCAGCGGCGGAAGGTTTCGTAGTTGCCATCCTTGTGGTCGATGACCACGCGGGTCAGCACTTCCTCGTCGGGATAGCGCTTCTTCGCTGCCGAGGCCAGGGCGGCCTCGATGGCATCGAAGATCACTTCACGCGGCACGCCCTTCTCGTTGGCGACCGCGTCCACTACCAGCAACAGTTCCTTGCTCATTGGCTCACTCCGCGCGCGGCTTCTTTGCCGCCGGCTCGTTGGAAGAAGAATTCTTGTTCGGCTTCGGACGCTTCGGTGCCGGACCGGTCGGCTTGCTCGGGGCCAGCCCCAGCGCCACCCAGTCAGGCATGATCCGCGCCTTGTCGATGTTGTCGGCCGACACCACCAGTGCGGCGTTGTCGACGATGAAGGTGATGCTGCCCTGCGCCTCATCGATCGCTTCGATGCGACCCTGCAGGCGACGACGGTTTTCCTGCGGCAGCTTCAGGGTGACCTTGGCCGATTCGCCGAGGTGACGACCGAACTGCTCCAGGTTGAACAGCGGGCGATCCACGCCCGGCGAAGACACTTCCAGCGTGTAATTGCCGCTGATCGGGTCTTCGACGTCCATCTGTGCGGACACTTCGCGGCTTACCCGCTCACAGTCGTCCACATTGATGATGCGCTCCGGCTGTTCCGCCAGCGGCACGTCGATGTAAAGGCGAAGGGTCGCACCGCCGGGGGCCGGCAGATACTCAACGCCCAGCAGCTCCAGGCCCAGCGACACAACGGTCGGGGCGAGCAGATTCGCGATGTCGGTTGCCTTGTCGCTCACAGCCTGCCTTGATCTCTTGGTTGGGTGCCGGCCTTGGCCAGCATGGAAACATGACGCCCCGAAAACGACGAAGGGCCCGCTGGGCCCCTTTTCCGGAAAGACTCCGGTGACTGGATTCCGGTTGCAACGCGCTGAACAAGCGTGCTGCGGCCCTCCTTCCGGGTGGATCTCCGATGGGGAGCGCCGCCGTCAGGGGTACTTCTAGGCCGCTGATGATAGCCCCTGCAC
>NZ_JBFTNR010000308.1:0-4701 GCF_056665995.1 Stenotrophomonas sp. 05L44_2 | reverse complement strand
GATCAAAAGCATGTCAACCAAGGTTGACACCTACCAAGGCGGTGCCGGTTGACACCGACCAGCGCAGGTAGCGCCGGGCCATGCCCGGCGACCGCGATCAGTTGCCGATGACGTCGGTACCCGCCGGCGGGGTGAAGCGGAAGGTGTTGGCGGCGAAGCTGGGGTTGCGCTTCCAGCCGCTGAAACTGATCACGGTGCGCTGGCCCACGGCGTCGGTGATCTCCATCTTCGCCAGGCCCTGCGCGTTGAAGCCCAGCGCGGCGTACTGGAAGCTGGCTTCGGTCTCGCGCTTCGGCGACAGCGACAGCCACTGCAGGCCATCGCGGGTGGCGGCCTCTTCGCTCACGTCGTACTGCTGCTCCAGCAGTGCCGGATTGATCAGCGCGGTCAGCGGGCTGTTCTGCTCTTCCTTGCCCTGCTCGCGAACGGTCGCCTGCTCCAGGTCCGGCTCGAACATCCACACCTTCTTGCCGTCAGCCACGATCAGCTGCTCGTGCGGGCGCACGTACTCCCAACGGAACAGGCGCGGTGCCGACAAAGCGACGCGACCACTGGTGGATTCCTTGACCTTGCCGCGGCTGTCGAACACCTGCTGGCTGAACTGCCCATCCAGGCCCTTCAGGCCGGTGGTGAAGGTTTTCAGGTCATCACGGGCGCCGGCCCAGGCGCTGCCGGCRGCGGCGCAGGCCACGGCCAGRGTGGTGGTGGCAAGGAAACGRCGGAGGCGAAGGTTCATGCRGKRATCCTGTGGGCGCGCGGCCAGGAAAGTTGGGTGCCAGTGTGCCCGGCGAAAGATGAATGGGCGATCAGGACGCCATTATGACGCCCTGATCGCTGATCGGCGATTCAGCTGCCAGCGGCCGGCAGCTTGCCGTACAGCACCTGGCCACGGAAGCCGCGGCGTACCTCGCGGAACAGCGCGCGGAACGCGGCATAGTCCTGCGGCTGGCACAGCGCCTCGGCGCCGCGCACCGCGTTCTGCTGCAGGCGGTGATGCACGGTCACTTCCTGGCCCTGCCGGCTCCAGTCGACCCGGTACTCGCCGGCGGCATTGGCAAACCGCTGGCTGCGCGGAATCGCGATGATCGGGGCATTGGCCGGGAACTGCAGGCGATAGGTTTCCTCGCGCAGGCTGGCATTGCAGTAGAACGGCGTCTCATTGTCCGGCGCCGAGGCGCTGGCATACAGCCCGCGTACCGATTCACCACCGGGCGGATCGGGCACGGCCATGCCGCCGGCCACATCGAAGTCCACGTAGTCCTCGGCCTGGAAGGCCATGCGATAGCCAAACGGCCGGGTCAGGTCGACCGGCACACCCTGCAGCTGCAGCTGGCCGCGGCCATCGAAACCGGACGCGGCCATGATCGATTCTTCAGCGCGCGCCCGGTTCTGTGCATTGAGCTGGGCGAACTGCGCGCGCATGCCGATCTCGGCGTTGTCGCTCAGCTGCGGCACTGTCTCGCCACGCAGGTTGCCCTGCGCGTCGAAGGTGAAGCGCACCTCCATCACCGTGGCGTTGCGCTGCGGATCATTGGCCGGCGTGCGTGCCAGGGTGGCATCGCGGGTGTGCAGCACCGGCGCACCAAGGTCGCCATCAGGCAGCTGGCCGAAGCGCGCCCAGGCACTGGTCGAATCCAGGTACAGGTCGAACTCGGGCACGTAGGTGATGGCGTGGTTGAAGCGGCCCAGCAGCGGAATCTTCGGCAGCGTCGGGCCGCCACCGGCACCGATCAGCACCGGCGAACTGGTGATGCCCTTGGCCGCCAGCAGCGCCTCGAGGATCGTTACGTGGTCCTTGCAGTCGCCATAGTGGTTGTCGAGGATGCTCTGCGCACTGTTCGGCTCCAGGCCGCCATTGCCCAGGTACACCGCCACGTAGCGGATGTTCTGCGCCACCCAGCGGTACAGCGCATCGGCCTGCGCGCGGCGGTCGCTGATGCCGGCGGTGACTTCATCGGCCAGCGCCTGGATCTCCGGGGTGACCTGTGCGGCCGGCCCTGCTTTCAGTTGGTAGGCGCGACCCATCTGCGCCCAGTCGCGATAGGTGCTGGCCATGATGTTCGGCCCGAACTCCCACACCGCCGCCGACCAGTTCTGCGCCTGCATCGGCTCGCGGCGCTGGTAGCGCCAGCGCCATTGCGCCTGGCCGTTCTTCACCACCGGYCGGTCACTGCCCTGCACGCCACGGCTGTCCACGAACATGGGCAGATTGGCCGGCGCGCTGAGGGTCACTTCGGCATCGTCGTACTGGGTGAACACATTGAAGGTTTCCCACAGGCCAAAGTAGCCCGGGAAATAGGGCGTCAGCTGGGTCCGACGCACCTGGTAGAACAGCCGCGTGCCCGGCGCCAGGTTCGGGAACACGATCACCCGCACCTTGCGGTCGGCATACATCGCCGCCGAGGCACTGGAATAGCTTTCCTGGGTGTAGATGCGATCAGCCGGCACTTCGCGGCGCTGGCCGTCGGCGGTCAGCGTATAGGCGTTGACCACATCCAGCGTTTCCATCTTCTCGCTGTAGCTCAACCGCACCTGGCTGAACTGCTCCACCGCTGCCTTGGTCTTGAGCAGGATTTCGTAGGTTTCAGTCTGCACGTTGCCGGCATCGGCGCGCACCTGGTAGTCGGCGCGATAACGTACGAAGCTGAAGTTGTTGCTGGCCTCGGCATCGCTGCCGGTGGACGGTGGCGCGACTGCGGGTACAGCCGTCGCGGCGGCATCGGCCAGCGCCGGGCCGGATGCCAGCAGGCAGGCCAGCGCCAGCGCGCAGGAAACGGGTTGAAGCATGCGTCGGTTCCTTGGACGTCGGGAATGCGGCAGGGCTTGGCTTACTTCGGCGGCGGCGGTGCCAGCACGGTGCGGTCGCCGTTGTGCTCGGGCGGACTGACCACACCGGCCGCTTCCATGGCCTCGATCAGTCGCGCTGCGCGGTTGTAGCCGATCTTCAGGCGACGCTGCACGCCGGAAATCGACGCGCGGCGGGTCTCGGTGACCACGCGCAGCGCTTCGTCGTACAGCGGGTCGGACTCATCGCCGCCGCCGGAACTGGTCTCCGGCAGGCCGGTCGCACCGACCACCACGCCATCGCCCATCGTCTGTACTTCGTCCAGCACGCCGTCGACATAGTCGGCCGGCCCCATTGCCTTGAGGTGCTCGACCACGCGATGCACTTCCTCATCGGACACGAAGGCGCCGTGCACACGCTCGGGCATCGCCGTGCCCGGCGGCAGGTACAGCATGTCGCCGTGACCGAGCAGCGTCTCGGCGCCGGACTGGTCSAGGATSGTGCGCGAATCGATCTTCGAGCTGACCTGGAAGGCGATGCGSGTGGGRATGTTSGCCTTGATCAGGCCGGTRATSACGTCCACCGACGGGCGCTGSGTRGCCAGGATCAGGTGGATGCCGGCCGCRCGCGCCTTCTGCGCCAGTCGCGCGATCAGCTCTTCGACCTTCTTGCCGACGATCATCATCATGTCGGCGAATTCGTCGATGAAGATGACGATGAACGGCAGCGTCTCCAGCGGGCGCGGCGCCTCGCCCAGCTCCGGGTTAGGCTTGAACAGCGGGTCCATCATCGGCTGGCCAGCGTCCTGGGCGTCCTTCACCTTCTTGTTGAAGCCGGCGAGGTTGCGCACGCCCACCGCGCTCATCAGCTTGTAGCGGCGCTCCATCTCCGCCACGCACCAGCGCAGGCCGTTGGCGGCCTCCTTCATGTCGGTGACCACCGGCGCCAGCAGATGCGGAATGCCCTGGTAGACGCTCAGTTCGAGCATCTTCGGGTCGATCATCAGCATCCGCAGGTCTTTCGGCGACGCCTTGAACAGCAGGCTCAACACCATCGCGTTGACCGCCACCGACTTGCCCGAACCGGTGGTACCGGCCACCAGCAGGTGCGGCATGCGCGCCAGGTCGGCCACGGTCGAGCGACCGGCGATGTCCTTGCCCAGCGCGAGGGTCAGCGAACTGGCCGACTTGTCGTACTCCTTCGAGCGCAGCAGCTCGGACAGGTAGATCATCTCGCGGGTGACGTTGGGGATTTCCAGGCCGATCACCGACTTGCCCGGAATCACATCGACCACACGCACCGACTTCACCGACAGGCCGCGGGCGATGTCCTTGTCCAGCGAACTGATCTGGCTGACCTTGATGCCCGGCGCCGGCTCGATCTCGAAGCGGGTGATGACCGGGCCGGGGTTGGCGCCGACCACCTGTGCATCGATGCGGAAGTCCTTGAGCTTGAACTCGATCTGCCGCGACAGCGCGTCGAGGGTGTCCTTGTCATAGCCCACGGGTTGCGGCTTGGGATCATCCAGCAGGGCCAGCGGCGGCAGGTCCGAGCCGTCGCCATTGACGCCACGGAACATCGGGATCTGGTTGTCGCGCTTGGCCCGGTCGCTCTTTTCGATCACCGGCTCCGGGCGCGGCTCGATCTTCACCGGCTCGCGCTTGGCGCGCACTTCGGCATCGGCCTTGCGCACTTCCTGGCGTTCCTCGCGAAGAACGCGGGTCTGCTGCCATTCGGTGGCCTGCTCCTTCTTGCGCTCCAGCAACGGTGCCAGCGACATCACGCCGCGACCGATCTTCTCCATCACCACGAACCAGGACAGGCCCGTGGCCAGAGTGATCGAGGCCAGCAGCAACACCAGCACGAACAGGTTAGCGCCCAGCGCACCAAAGCCCACGCTGAGCGAATTGCCGACC
>NZ_JBFTNR010000307.1:0-4702 GCF_056665995.1 Stenotrophomonas sp. 05L44_2 | reverse complement strand
GTCATGTCATGGCCGGCATGGGACTGCGCAAACGTGGGCAGCGCGGCCAACAGGCCGAGGGTCAACAGGCTTGGGGCAAGCAGGGAACGGCTCATTCTTCGATCCTCACTTCGCGCATCATGCCTGCTTCCATGTGRTACAGCAGGTGGCAGTGGTAGGCCCAGCGGCCGAGGGCATCGGCACGTACGCGATAGGTGCGGCGTGTACCGGGCGGCATGTCGATGGTGTGCTTGCGCAGCTGGAATTCACCCTGCGCGTTTTCCAGGTCGCTCCACACGCCATGCAGGTGGATCGGGTGCTGCATCATSGTGTCGTTGACCAGCACGATGCGCATGCGCTCGCCGTAGTTCAGACGCAGCGGTTCGGCACCGGCGAAGGGAATGCCGTCGAACGACCAGGAGAACTTYTCCATGTGGCCGGTCAGGTGCAGCTCGATCTCGCGGCCGGGCTCGCGGCCATCGGGGTCTTCGAACAGGCTGCGCATCGCACCATAGGTCAGCACCTGGCGGCCGTTGTCGCGCAGGCCGATGCCGGGGTCGTCCAGCTTGGGCTCGGTGGCCGAACTCTGCATGTCCACCAGCGGATTGTTGCGCTCGCTGGCCGGATGTTTTGGCGCTTTGCTGGCGGTATCGCCGCCGCCATGTGCGCCGTGGCCCATGCTGGCACCGCAGCCGCCTTCCATGCCCTTCATTGCTGCCATGTCGTGTCCGCCGTGGCCACCGCCGCCCATGTCGTGACCCGACATTCCTGTGACATGGGCCATGTCATGGCCCATGTCGCCCATCGTCAGCAACGGGCGCGGATCGCGCGCGGGAATCGGTGCCTGCAGCCCATGGCGCACGGCGAGGGTGCCGGCGGCATAGCCCGTGCGGCCCATGTCCTGGCAGAAGATGGTGAAGGCATCCTGGCCGCTGGGTTCCACCRGTACGTCGTAGGTTTCGGCCGGGGCGATGCGGAACTCGTCGATGCTGACCGGATGGATGTACTGGCCGTCGGCGGCGACCACGGTCATCTTCAGGCCGGGAATGCGCACGTCGAAGTRGGTCATCGACGCACCGTTGATGAAACGCAGCAGCACCTTTTCGCCACTGCGGAACAGCCCGGTCCAGTTGCCGGCCGGCGCGGTCCCGTTCATCAGGTAGGTATAAGTGTGCGCGTTGATGTCGGAGATGTCGCTGGGCGTCATCCGCATCCGGCCCCACATGCCGCGGTCGGACAGCGCGGCCGACCAGCCATCGCGACGGGCGTCGCGCAGGAAGTCGGGCAGGGTGCGCTTGTAGTAGTTGTCGTGCTCGGCGAGCTTCTTCATGCGCCGGAACAACGCGCCGGGATCCATGTCGGTCCAGTCGGACAGCATGATCACGTGCTCGCGGTCATGCCGGTACGGCGCCGGTTCGGCCGGGTCGATGATCAGCGCGCCGTACAGCCCCGCCTGTTCCTGGAACAGCGAATGGCTGTGATACCAGTAGGTGCCGGACTGCTTGAGGTCGAAGTGGTAGTGGTAGGTCTCGCCGGGGCCGATGCCGTTGAAGCTCAGGCCCGGCACGCCATCCATGTTGGCCGGCAGCAGGATGCCGTGCCAGTGGATCGAAGTAGGGTGCTGGCCGAGCGTGTTGCGCACGAACAGGTCCACGGTCTGGCCTTCGCGCCAGCGCAGGATCGGTGCCGGCAGCGATCCGTTGACGGTGATCGCCGGGCGGGTGCGTCCGGTGAAGTTGGCCAGCGACTCGCCGATCGCCAGTTCGACGCGGGTATCGCTGATGACCGAAGGTGCGCCGGCCAGGCGTGGCGCGGCAGAAGCGGCGGCGAGCGCGCGCTGCGGGATGCCGGCCGCGGCGATGCCGGCGACCACGCCGCCAGCAGCGATGCCCTGCACGAACAGACGGCGCGACGGCATGGGCACAGCGCCCGGGCCGGGAGGAATACGGGTACTCATGGTGGTGACTCCAAACACGGAAAGACGCCAGCGCAGGGCCGGCTTCAGTGCGCAGCGCGCACGAGGTGTGTTGGATCAGCCGATGGGAGGGCGCGAGATCGGCGGCAGCGGCGGTGCCGGGCGGCCATTGGCAGGCATCGGCTGCGGGGTCAGGGAAAGACCGGGACCGGTCAGGAAAGGCAGTGCCTGCACGGCCAGCAGCGGGTGCTGGGCACAGCTGCGCATGCAGTCCTTGATCTGGCAGTGTGCGTCGTGGGCGGGGGCCTTGGCCTGCGGCGCCTCGTCTGCAGTCATGCCGGCGTGGTGGTGGCAGTCAGCGTCGCCTTCATCGGTCGTTGCCGAGGCCATCGCATGGGCCATGCAGCCCATGTCCTCGTGCCCGCTGGCCATGGCCGCGTTCAGCCCGTTGAGAAACAGGCTGAGCATGAGCACGACACGGAGCAGGGTCGAGGCGAGGGACATGGCGCTAATCTAGCGGCAAGTGGGCGGACATGCACATCCGGCTGAACGGGTGGTTCAAGGTTTGAGCCGGGCGAGGGTGCGCAATCGCGCAGCCTGGTAGCTTCTGGCCATGCCCGGCGAGCGTGAGGCCCGGTCGATATGCGGGCCGCCGGGCATGGCCCGGCGCTACCGGGGTCATCCCTCTTCGCGCACGATCTCGACCAATCTCGGGCCATAGCGGCTGAGCTTGGTGCCGCCGATGCCACCGACCCGGGCCAGCTCGTCCAGCGAGGTCGGGCGCTGTTCGGCGATGTTGCGCAGGGTGCTGTCGTGGAAGATCACGAAGGCCGGCACGTTCTGCTCGCGCGCCAGCTCGGCGCGCAGGCCGCGCAGCGCATTGAACAGGGCCAGGTCCTGCGGCAGCACCGACAGGCCGGTGCGTTGCGCGCTGCGTTCGCGCCCGGCGCTGGCACTGACTGCATCGCGGCGCATGCTGATCTGGCGGCGACCGGTCAGCACATCGCGGCTGGCATCGGTCAGGCGCAGGCCACCGTGGCCCTCGCTGTCCACTTCCAGCAGGCTGGCGGCCACCAGCTGGCGGAACACGCTGCGCCAGGTGCGCGCGTCCAGGTCGCGGCCGATGGCGTAGGTGCTCAGCTTGTCGTGGCCCTGCTGCTTGACCTTCTCGTTCTCGCTGCCGCGCAGGACGTCGATCAGGTGGCCGACGCCGAAGCGCTGGCCACTGCGGTATACACAGCTCAACGCCTTCTGCGCGGGGATGGTGGCGTCCCAGGCCGCCGGCGGAGTCAGGCAGTTGTCGCAGTTGCCGCAGGGCTTGGGGTAGGTCTCGCCGAAACCGGCCAGCAGCACCTGCCGGCGGCACTGCATCGATTCGCAGTACCCCAGCAGGTGGTCGAGCTTGGACCGCTCCAGCTGCTTGCGCTCCTCGCTGGCCTCGGACTGCTCGATCATCTGCTTGAGCAGCACCACATCGCCCAGGCCGTAGCAGAGCCAGGCCTCGGCAGCTTCGCCATCGCGCCCGGCGCGGCCGGTTTCCTGGTAGTAGCCTTCSAYSGACTTGGGCAGRTCGRTRTGGGCSACRAAGCGYACRTCSGGCTTGTCGATGCCCATGCCGAAGGCGATGGTCGCGCACATGACGATGCCGTCTTCGCGCAGGAAACGGCGCTGGTTGTTGGCACGCACTTCCGCGGGCAGGCCGGCGTGGTAGGGCAGGGCATTGAACCCCTGCGTGCACAGGAACTCGGCGGTTTCCTCCACCTTGCGCCGTGACATGCAGTAGACGATGCCGGCCTCGCTGCGATGGCTGCGCAGGAAATCGCTCAGCTGCTTGCGGGCGTTGTCCTTCTGCACCACGGTGTAGCGGATGTTGGGGCGATCGAAGGAGCTGACGAAGTGACGTGCTTCGGCCAGGTCCAGGCGCTCGGCGATCTCGCGCTGGGTTGGCGGGTCGGCGGTGGCGGTCAGGGCGATCCGCGGAATCTCCGGCCAGCGCTCGTGCAGGACGGTCAGCTGCCGGTATTCGSGRCGGAAGTCGTGGCCCCATTGSGACACGCAGTGGGCTTCGTCGATGGCGAACAGGGCGATCCGGCTGCGCGACAGCAGCGACAGGAAGCGGCCGGTCAGCAGGCGTTCGGGAGCGACATAGAGCATGTCGAGCTCACCGGCGAGCAGTTCGCGTTCGACCCGGCCAGCCGTTTCGGCGTCCAGGGTCGAGTTCAGGAATTCGGCGCGCACGCCGAGCTGGCGCAGGGCTTCGACCTGGTCCTGCATCAGCGCGATCAGCGGCGAGATGACGATGCCACAGCCGTCACGCAGCAGGGCGGRCACCTGGTAGCACAGTGATTTGCCGCCGCCGGTAGGCATCAGCACCAGGGCATCGTGACCGGCAGCCACATGCTCCACGATGTCCTGCTGCGGACCACGGAAATCGTCGTAACCAAAGACGCGGCGGAGCAGGTCGTGCGCGGGACGGGAAGCCATCCAGCTAGTTTACCCCGGCGGGGGTTCGGCCGGGTTGCACCCGGCACCTGCCGTGGTGCCGGCCGCTGGCCGGCAATCCTGGCAACAGCAACAGCAACAGCAACAGCAACAGCAACAGCCGGCTCTGGGGTGATCCGTGGTTTGGCGGGGTGGTGTGGGCTTGCAGGACACGCCGTAAATCCGTCCATGGGGCTCGATGGCGCCATCCATGGCACCAACGGTCCTGCAAACCCACACCGCCCCACCCCCGACAGATTTCCGGTGACGGTTGGTAGATCCACGCCATGCGTGGATGAAATCTGTCAGATATCGACAAATAAAATG
>NZ_JBFTNR010000306.1:0-4703 GCF_056665995.1 Stenotrophomonas sp. 05L44_2 | reverse complement strand
GCCGCACCGGCGCTCGACGCGGCTGCACTGGATGCCAGCCAGAAGGCCCTGCGCCGCAAGACCCACGAGACCATCGGCAAGGTCGGTGACGACTACGGCCGTCGTCACAGCTTCAACACCGCCATTGCCGCGGTGATGGAGCTGATGAACGCGCTGGCCAAGTTCGAGGACGGCAGCGAGCAGGGGCGCGCCGTGCGCCAGGAAGCGCTGCAGGCCATCGTGCTGCTGCTCAACCCGATCACCCCGCACGCCAGCCATGCCCTGTGGCAGGTGCTGGGCCATGGCGAAACGCTGCTGGAAGACCAGCCGTTCCCGCAGGCCGACAGCAGTGCGCTGGTTCGCGACGCRCTGACCCTGGCCGTACAGGTCAATGGCAAGCTGCGCGGCACGATCGAGGTCGCCGCCGATGCCGCGCGCGAACAGGTTGAAGCGCTGGCGCTGGCCGAGCCGAACGCGGCCAAGTTCCTGGAAGGCCTGACGGTGCGCAAGATCATCATCGTCCCCGGCAAGATCGTGAACATCGTCGCTGCCTGATGTACCTGGCACCGGCCGCCATCGTGGCGGTCGGTGCGTTGTCGCCACGCCGGGCACGCCCGGCCGATGGCCCTGCGTTCACGCGGCCTCGGGCACCCTGTCTGTTGCCGTGATCGCCCGGCTCCGCCAGACTGTCTCCATGACCCGAATCCTGCTTGCCCTCGTTCTCGTCCTCGGCCTCGCCGGCTGCGGTTTCCACCTGCGCAACAAGCTGATGCTGCCGACCGACACGGCGCCGGTGAAGGTGGTCTCCACCGCGCCCTACAGCGAGTTGGTCAAGCTGTTGAACCGCAGCCTGCTGGCATCCGGTGCGCGCTTGGCCGATGAGGACAGCGAGGGCCCCAATGCCCAGCTGCAGGTGCTGTCCGAACGCTGGGGCGACCTGCCCATCGCGATCGACTCGCAGGGCCGCGCGCAGGAATACAGCCTGCGCTATGCGGTGATCTTCATCTTCCGCCGCGAAGACGGCAGCGAGCTGGTGCCGCAGCAGGTGATCGAACTGTCGCGCGACTACGTGTCGCCGCCGACCGACGCCACCGGTACCACCACCGAACGCGAGATCCTGGCCGATGAACTGCGCCGGGAAATGTCGGCCTCGATCATCCGCCGCATCGACAGCGTGGTCCGCGCCGAACTGGAAAAGGGCGGCAGCCTGTCGGCGCCGAAGCCGGTCGAGCACGATCCGGTCGAGCCCGCACCCGCCGTCCAGCACTGAGCCGGGCGCCTGATGGAACTGCGACCGGAACAGCTGGCCGGGCAGGGCGCTGACACGGCGCTGGCGCCGGTCTACCTGATCGCCGGTCCGGAAACGCTGCGTGTGCTGGAGGCAGCTGATGCCGTGCGTGCCCGTGCACGTGCGGCCGGCATCGACGAGCGCGAAGTGTTCGATGCCGATGGCCGTGATTTCGACTGGAACCAGCTCGACGCCAGCTTCAATGCCCCCAGCCTGTTCAGTGCCCGCCGCCTGGTGGAAGTGCGCCTGCCCAGCGGCAAGCCGGGCAAGGACGGCGGTGAGGTGATCAGCCGGTTCTGCGCCAACCCGGCGCCGGACGTGATCCTGATGATCACCGCCAACGAATGGAGCAAGGCCCACCAGGGCAAATGGGCCGAGGCGGTGAACCGCGTCGGCGTGCTGTCGGTGGCCTGGGCCATCAAGCCGCATGAGCTGTCGGACTGGATCGAACGGCGCCTGCGCAGCAGGGGCCTGCGCGCCGAACCGGCGGCCGTGCAGCGCTTGGCCGAACGCGTTGAAGGCAACCTGCTGGCGGCTGCGCAGGAGATCGACAAGCTCGTATTGCTGGCCGACGGCCAGACCCTGGACGTGGAACGGATGGAATCGCTGGTGGCCGATGCTGCCCGCTACGACGTGTTCCGGCTGGTGGAAGCCACCTTCTCCGGCCAGCCCCAGGCGGTACTGAGGATGCTGGCCGGGTTGCGCGGCGAAGGCGAGGCCGTGGCCGCGCTGATGCCGATCGTGATCCGCGAGCTGTTGGCCGGTGCCGGCCTGGCACGGGTACAGGCACGTGGCGGCAATCTGGCGGCGGAGATGAAATCCCGCGGTATCTGGGAATCGCGGCAGGCGCCCTACAAGCGCGCGCTGCAGCGGCACCCGGAAGGCAAGCGCTGGGAGCGTTTCGTGGCCGAAGCAGGGCTGGTTGACCGCATCGCCAAGGGCCGCGCAGACGGCGATGCCTGGCTTGCACTTGAGCGCCTGCTGGTGGCGGTGGCCGAAGCGCGTGCGGTGCGGCTGCTCGCCCGGGCCTGATCCATGAGCCTGCGGATCTATTACGGGGGCACCTTCGACCCGGTGCATCTGGGCCATCTGGCGATCGCGCGCGCCGCGCGCGATGAACTGCAGGTGGCGGTGCGCATGCTGCCTGCCGCCGACCCGCCGCATCGCGCGGCACCGGGCGCGACCGCCGAGCAACGCTGCACCATGCTCGGCCTGGCCATCGGCGATGAGCCGGGCCTGCTGCTGGACCGGCATGAGCTGGATCGGGCCGAGCGCTTCCCTGGCCGACCTTCCTATACCGTCGATACCCTGCGCGAACTGCGGGCCGAACTTGGCCCCAGCCGCCCGCTGGCGTGGCTGGTGGGGGCCGACAGCCTGCTGGGCCTGCCCAGCTGGCACGAGTGGCAGGCGCTGTTCGGTCTGGCCCATTTCATCGTTGCCGAGCGGCCCGGCAGCCCGCTGCGGGCCAGTGTCGACGGCGCGCTGGGCCAGGCCACCGAGGGGCGCTGGGCCGACAACGAGCAGGCCCTGTTCACCAGCCCGGCCGGCCGCATCCTGCGCCTGCACCACCCGCTGCGGGTGGAATCGGCCAGTGCCGTGCGCGCCCAGATCGCCGCGGGCGGCCCCTGGCGGGCCATGCTGGCACCGGCGGTGGCCGACTACGTTTCTGGCCACGGCCTGTACCGCCCCGCCGCCTCGTGAATACGGTTGCCGCGCTGTGCCCGTATAATCGCCCCCACGTTTATCGAGTCGACCCGCTTTGAGCAACCAGACCCAGCCCCAGACCATCAAGGTCGATCTGCCCAGCCCGCCGCCCTCCGTGCCGGAACTGCTGGCCAGCGTCCGTCAAGCCACCGAAGACCTGAAGGCCAAGGACCCGGTCGAGATCGACGTACGCGGCAAGTCCAGCGTCGCCGACTACATGGTGGTCGTATCGGGTACTTCGACCCGCCATGTGAAGTCCATCGCCGACGAAGTCGTGCGCTTCGCCAAGAACATCGACGTCATGCCGCTGGGTGTTGAAGGCGAGCGTGAAGCCGAATGGGTGCTGGTCGACCTGGGCGACGTCATCGTGCACGTGATGCTGCCGCGCGTGCGCGAGTTCTACGCGCTCGAGCGCCTGTGGACCGTTGGCGACCAGCCGCCGTCCTACGACGACGACGAAGTGGCCTGAGCCATTCGTTGATGCAGTTTTCGACGGCGCCGATGGCGCCGTCGACGTTTTGGAGGAATGTTGATGAAAGCCCGCCTGATTGCCACCGGCGAACGCGCGCCCAGTTGGGTGGCGCAAGGGTTTGCCGAGTACCAGAAGCGGCTCTCGCACTGGCTGCCGTTCGAGCTGGTGGAGATCGAGCCCGGCCTGCGTGGCAAAGGGCGCGACGCACGTCGCGCCACCGAGGACGAGGGCAAGCGGGTGATCGCTGCGTTGCCGAAGAATGCCTATGTCGTTGCACTGGACGTACCGGGCCGCCAGCTCAGTTCCGAACAGCTGGCGCAGCGCCTGGAGCACTGGCGTGGACAGGGCAGGGACCTGGCGTTCCTGATCGGTGGCCCGGAAGGGCATTCGCCGGAAGTGTCTGCGCTGGCCGATGAAAAGTGGTCGATCGGCCCGCTGACGCTGCCGCACATGCTGGTGCGGCTGGTGGTGGCCGAGCAGTTGTATCGCGCTGCTGCGATGTTGGCCAATCACCCCTACCATCGGGCGTGAAGAGTCGTTATACTGGCGGTCTGCCCGAATAGCTCAGCCGGTTAGAGCACTTGACTGTTAATCAGGGGGTCGTTGGTTCGAGTCCAACTTCGGGCGCCACATTCAAGAGGCCTGCATCGCAAGATGCAGGCCTTTTTTGTTGTGTCGCGCCGTGCAGTCGCGTGCGGCGGTGGATCCACCCCATGCGTGGATGCATCGCGCGCGATCTTTCGAGCGGACTCGACTCTACACTGCAGGTCCATCACGTGGATGTTGACGATGCGCGCTCGCTTTGCATTTCGCCTGCTGATGGTCCTGCTGCCATTTACCGCATCGGCCGCCGCGCCTGCCACCTGGCACCCGCCAGCCGGTACCACCGAACTCCCTCTGTGGCCGGATGGGCAGGTGATGGCACCGCCGAAGCTGAAAGGCCGCGAGCAGGTCAGCGAAACCGTGTCCAAGGCCAGTGGCGAGCGCTGGATGATGCTGCAGAACGTGGCCGTGCCCACGCTCACCGTGTTCCCGGCGAAAGGCTCGCCCAACGGCACGGCAGTGATGGTGATACCGGGTGGTGGCTACAACGTGCTGGCGATCGACCTGGAAGGCAGCGAGATCTGCGATTGGCTGACCGCGCAGGGCGTCACCTGCGCACTGCTGAAGTATCGCGTACCGGCCTCGGGACCGAACTGGGACCGCGAATGCAACTGCCGCGACATTCCGGCCGTGCCGATGGCCTTGCAGGATGCGCAG
>NZ_JBFTNR010000305.1:0-6064 GCF_056665995.1 Stenotrophomonas sp. 05L44_2 | reverse complement strand
CTGTTGGAGGCTCTCGGTCAGGCGGGCACCTCTTCGAACTCCATGTATCCCGTGAAGTACTGTCGGCTAATGTTCTCCGCGCTCGGTAGCTGAGTTGGGTAGCCGTACAGCGCGGATCGCGCTGCCAGCCTCAGATCCAACGCCTTTGTTGCTATGTCCCTGTACTGAGGGACCACACAGGAACGGCGGCGCCCGGCCAGCGCCGCAGCGACTGTCTCCCAATCGCCCCCCGCCAGCCCGCCGCCCCGAACAACGTCGGTAGCCCGGCCCGAAAAGCTGCAGGTCAGGCGGCGGTACACCGCGCCGGGAACAGTGTTGACCTGACCGCCCTTCGTTCGCGTGTGAGCGCTGGTGTCGATGGTGGCGACACCCCATCCGTCGCTGATACCAACGTCGACAGCCTGGAAGATCGCAATCTCGCCGATATCGACGTTCGTCACCGTTGCGTCGATCTCCACCGACACAGTCGCAACAGGCACCTGCGCCTGTGGAAATAGCCACGCGCACACGCTGCCGTCAGGGAGCCGCGTGGTTGTGCCCACTGCGCCTGCAGCACGAACCTCAACGCCAGGAGGGACGTTCAGACCCAGCGCTGCCACGATCCCTGGCACGACAGCCTGTGCCAGCGTGACCGTGACAGACAACGGCCCCGTCCTGCGGATCCGGCTGGCGCGACCCGGCTTGCCATCGAACAACGCTGAGCCCTGATCGCTACTCAGCCACGTTCCGCCGGCCAGCGTCACGGTCACCGCTGCAGGCATTCCAAATCCGATAAGCACGTTTCACCCCCACAAGGTCAGCACCACATCACCCGTGGCTGGGTTTCGCTCAACTCTGCGCACCAGCACCGGCTTGCCGTCGGCCAGGCCGTACCGGCTGTAGGTCAGGCGGCCAATCTGCCCGGGCAGCGGCGCAAGTTGCTGATCGCCGCGGACGGTGACCTGATAGAAGAAGCGCTGCCGCTCGTAAATCGCCACCACCCGGTCGATTTCGGCCTGGGCATCGGCTGCCCGCCAGAACAGCGAGATCACCGGATCTGCTGCGTCTGCCCGGCGGTAGTGAGCGTTCAGCGGGCCCGCAGCGAATACCTGGCCGCGATAAAGGGCGGTCAACTCGTCGCGCCGCGCCTGCGGAACGTCGACCACATCGGTGACCAGATCCGACGCACCGAGAGCCTGGGCATTCGGCCTGTAGGCCATGCGCCGCGTCAGGCTGGGTGCGTCATCCGGCACGCCCACCAGGTCACTGGCCATATCGTCTTCGGTCAGCTCGAACGCCGGCACGCCCTGGTAGCTCTCCGGCGCCACCACCCGAACGAACCGCAGCACCCCCRTCGCATCTTGGTATGCTGAGCCGCCCCATGATCTCGGCGACCGCCACAGACAGCGTGGCGGGCGCCATGCCGCCCCCCACGCTGGACAGGTCAACCACAACCGGCGTCACTGGCGGAGACTTCATCAGCAACTGCTGGCGATCCGGAGCCACCTCGAACGTCCCCGGCTCCATCAGGTCGCCGCGATCCATGACGGCGTCGACGTAGACCGGGCCATCCGCCAGGAACATGGACGTGGCATCAGAGTTGCCGCCGGCCGCCGGCACGCTCGCCACCGCACCGATCACAACCGGCTGTGGCTTCCATGCCAGAGTCGCGACATTGGGGAGGAAGACGCCACGGTTGATGGGCTGGCTCAGGTAGTCGTGTGCATCACGCAGGTGCAGCGTCTTGCTGCCGTCGTCGTTGATCTCGATCTGATCGATCGCGCAACGGAACACCGGCACTGCGTCTGCGAGCATGGCGGTCTCATCGACCATCAGAATGCGGACCGATGCGCCGGAACCGCCCGAAAGGGCGAGGCCGTCAAGCATGCCTTCGCTATCGACCACAACGCACTCGGCTGCCGCCGTCTGCGATACCGGATCACCACCCCACGGCCAGAAACTCAGTTCCTGCACCAGGTTCACGCCCTCGGCCACCAACCCTTCGTAGCGGGCATTTGCGGGGCTGTCGCCTGGAGCCGAAAGCCAGTCGGCATCAGCAAGGCGAGTGGCAGAGACTTGCGCCTGATCCAGCCGCCACCCGGCAATAGCTGCATCACTGCGCGCGCCCCACTGCCCGGCGTTGACCGCCAGGCACAGGCCGCCCGCTTTGGTGGCCGCCAGAGACGCCGCAAAGTAGAGCGGCCCAGCCAGCAGCAAATCCCGCTGATGCACCATTGCCCCATTGAGGTAGAGCTGCAGGCGAGACGGGCCACCAAACACCACACGTAGCCCGACGATATCGCCCTTGGCCACTGTCGGCAGTCCAGTGGCAATTGCGCCGATTCCTTGAACCAGCCGACCGGTCGCCAGCTCCCACCCGATGCCAGCACCGTTGGAACCTGGCGACTCGTTGAGCGGCGCGGCTCCAGTTACAAACCCGACGACCGCCGCCAGATCGTCATCGCCCCACGCGGCGAACTCGACGCCCACCGTTCCGCTACCGAGCGCGAAGTCGGAGCGCGCGCACCTGTGCGCGTCCGCGGCAGCGGTAGTTGCGAGCGTAAGCCCGCCGTCGCGAGCTGCGAGCAGAGGGCCAATGGGAAGCGCTGCGAAGCGCCCGAAGGTGTCAGCCATGGGTCATCCAAGGGAATCGAACCACTCCTGCGCCTCATCGTCGTCAGAACGAGGCACCAGGGCGTCTAGGAAATGCTGCATGCCGCGCTTGGTTCCGCCTTGGCTGTGTGCAGCTGTGATGTACGCGATGAATGCAGCAGGCTTCTGGTGGATGCTGACTGGGTCGATGGGGTTGCGCTTGTGGAACTCCCACCACCACAGGAACTCCCGGCGCGACATAGTGGATCGCAGCTCCGCCACCGTGCGATGCAGATGGCCGGCAAGGACATGCCAGAACCAATCCTCGCCGCGCTGCCTTAGCCGTTTCCCGCTTCTTCCCGCAGGGCGTCAGCGTCACTTCCGAAGCCTGCGTGCTTGAGCGCAATGGTCTGCAGACTTGCCGCCACCTTCGGCTTCAACTCGCCGGCCTGCTTTTCAGTGAGTACCCGCTTGCCGCTCTCATCGCAGATCGTGGCCGCAATCAGCTTGGCACGGTCGGCGGTGCTCCACAGCTGGCGGAACTCGGTATCCGGCAGCGCGCGCACAAAGAACTCCGCCTTGGTGCCGTCCGGCAGTTCGATGGTGTCCGGCTGCACGTCCTTTGCGGCGAACAGGCCGGCGCTGGTGAACGCCTGAAGGATGCTCACCGTTCCTGCCAGGGCTTCGCTGTTGTCGTTGGTCTTGCTCATGGGCCGTTTCCTTGAATGGCGACAGGGCTCGCGGGCCGCGCACGGCTAACACGCGGAGGATCCGCGCGCCCTGCCAAAGAGAAGGCCCACCGAAGTGGGCCGAAGAGGGAGAAGGCGCCGTTATGCCGATCAGGGCGTCGGGCGGTGGGTGGTGACTGCGCCCGAGCCACGGATCGTGATCGTGGCTTTCCACACGTCGTTGTCCTGGCTGGTGACGGCGAAGTTCTGCACGAAGCCGTCGAACTGCTTGGACAGAACTGTGGTCGGCGGGGTGATCTTGCCGGCCACTGCCACCGGCTTCTCCACGCCCTCGGTCTCCGAGAGCGGCGCGGTCACCAGCCAGTTCACGACGGCGCCGGTTTCGTGCAGCTGCTCCATCTTCTCGTGATCCACGCTGTCGTAGATGATCTCGATGCTAGTGCTGCCGGTCTGCTTGCGGCCAGCGACGAACTGATCCCAGTCGTCGTCGTAGTCGGAAATATCGATCTCCGAGGCCTGGCCATCCGGGAAGCCGACCGAGCGCAGGCGGGTCACCTTGATGACCTCGGCCGCGGCAATGGCGACGAACAGTTGGGAGTGCTTCGACTTGATTACCTGTCCCATAGGGGTTTCCTTACGTTGTGCCCGTCGCCGGGCATGAAAAAGGCCCCTTGCGGGGCCGGTGGATTGCCGTTGAGTTGGTCAGCGGATCTGCAGCAGTCGAACATCGAAGGAGATGCCAAACGCGCCTGTATCGTCGTCATCAGGCGGGGGGTTGTAAGACTCGATGCTGCCTACGGTCTCGACAGCATCGCGAATTGCCACTGCGGCAGCATTGGCTTTGGACGTCGATTTCCCCCACACCGTCAACCGGACACGCCATCCATCGGTCGGCGGTCGCTCGGACAGCAGGTTGGTTGGCGATCCGCCCACAACGCCCCAGGTGGCGTAAGGCAATGCGGTGTCCTGCGGCGCAGTAGAGGGGAAAACACGGACGGGATCACCAAACAGACTTCGCACGGCCTCGTCGCCCTGCAGCAGCTGCTGGATAAGCGGCACCATCATTTCCACCCCCTTGCCTTCATTACCCGGTCGATAGCCGCGCGGGTCTGGTCGACAATCAGCTGCGCCGCCTGGGGCCCGTTTGCCTCGGCGGCTGGCGTCAGGAACGGCTTCGCAGCCATCTTCTTCGTGCCAAATTCCAGATAGCGCCAGTAGCTGGCCCAACCTGCCTGCACGTAGACTTTGCCAACCCGACGCTGCCGGCGGTTTCTCTTGGTGTTGGCGTACTTCGCACGCTTACCCGTCTTAACGCCAACGGTGAAGTACTCGCCACCTGGCCCAACGCCGGCCCTGTTGCGATTGCGCGCATTGGCCCTGCGTACCACGATCTGTGTGGCCAGGAAGCCACTAGCACGCGGCACTCGCGCGCGTGCCGCATCGCGGATCAGATTTCCGCCCCGACGCAGCGCGGTCTGCAGCGGCTTTCCCTGCAGCTCGACCGGCAATGCCTTCAGCGACGACAGGAGCCCATCAAGGCCGTGGATCTCGATCTGCTCAGCCATCGGATAGCCCCGCGTCTACCATCAAGGTAATGTGCCCCCGCGCCGTGGGATCAGGCAGGACAGCGCGGATTGCGTAGCGCTGGCCGTCAAACACCGCGCGCATTGTGTTCAAGACACCAGGCAGATACGGAATTTCCATGCGTGCTGTGACCTGGCCGTGCTCAGCCGATGCCGCTACGAATTCGCGCCCTGAAAGCGGCACCACCTCCGCCGGCACGTCTGCCTGCCAGTCCACCCACTCCAACTCATCGCCTCCAAGCGGATCCCGCACGGGTTCTTGCACCTGCAGGGCAATGCGATGGCGATACTTGCCGGCCCGCCTCATGGCAGCACCCGACGGTATGGGAACATCAGGCGATCCACGGTTGGATTCTCGACACAGGTCGCACCCACCACCAATCCTTCGCGATTGGCGTAGAGGTCGCCCAGCGTCAGCAAGATCGCAGCGCGCAGCGGCCCTGGCATCGGTCCCGGGGTAGTGGTGAAGAGAACCGGATACTCCCCGGCAGCGCTCGTCACCGTCGCCGGCTCAATGGGGAGAGGCGATTGCCGCTGTCCCACTGGCGTCCATTCGTAGGAAGCCTCCACCAACGCATAGCCGGTATTGCGCTCCACGGACTCGCGAGCAGCGGCAATGAACGCCCCGATCAGGGCGTCGTCGGCGTTATGGATTACGACAAGATGCGCCTTCGCTTCACTCAGCGACACAGGCTCCTCGGTCGCCGGGCTCACCGTGCGCAGCATGGGCTACTCCTCCGGCGTTGCCGCCTTGATCGCGTTGGGATGGGTGTCGATCAGCCCGCCTAGGCGCAGCGCCTCGGCGTGGGCCGCATCGACTTGGATTACTTGGCCAACCTTGCCCAAGTGGTTGTCGCTGAGCACCAGAGCCGCCACGGTCTCACGCTCCGACGGCTGCGGCGGCTGGTCCGGCGGCGACGCGGCGCTCTCTGCTTCGGCCGCGCCGCCGTCTTCGCCCAAGCCGTCGACCACCTGGCCGGCCTCGCCGATGACCACCTCGGCGCCGCCGGCACTCGGCAAATCCGCATCGCCGGTCAGTTCTTCGGGCTTCTCACCGGTGGACGCGCCAGCATCAACGACTACCGGGGCCGTGACGGGCGCGCCAGCCTCGGCCGCGACAACTGGCGCAACCCGCGTTGCGGTGTTCTTCTGCTTTGCCATGATCGTCTCCGAGGGACGCCCCACGCGGGGCGCCCCTCCGTTCGTGGTCCGGGCGTTTAG
>NZ_JBFTNR010000304.1:0-6618 GCF_056665995.1 Stenotrophomonas sp. 05L44_2 | reverse complement strand
GCGTTACCCCCAGCGCACGCATCGTGATCGGCAGCGGCGTCAACAGCGATGGGTACAAGGGCAGTGGCTGGTCCACCGCCGAGCACATCGATCTGGGCGCGATGATCGACACCGGCAAGGCATTCGGCTTCGACGGCACGCTGCGCGTGGTGTTTTCCGATCGCTTCGGCAACGCCATCAACGAGCGGTCCACCGGTTCCTATATCCAGAACCAGGCCTTCTATGGCCAGGGCCAGAACCTGCGTTTCAACGAACTCTCCTACGAGCGTTTGCTGCTGGGCAAGCGGTTGAGCCTGAAGGGTGGCTTCTACTCGATGGGCAACGACTTCGGTGGCTTGCCTTACACCTGCAACTTCAACAACAACGGCCAGTGCGGGCATCCGCTGGGCCCGATCTACAGTTCTGGCTGGCTGGACAATCCGACAGGCCAATGGGGTCTGCGGGTAAAGTGGAATGATCCTTCAGGCTGGTACGCACAGACCGGCATCTACGACGTCAACCCGACGCGCAAGCAGGCCAACAGTGGCTTCCGTGTTTCGACGAAGGGAAAGACCGRCCTGTTCCTGCCGGTCGAGCTGGGCTACAGCCATGGCAAGTCCGGAGAGGACTATGGCGGTACCTACAAGGTCGGCTATTACCTGGATACCTCCAACGCCGATGACATTGGTGACCCGACGGCACCTCGCGCTTCGCATCGCAGCGGTTCGTACGTGCAGGCCGCACAACGGGTGTGGAAGCCCGAGGGTGACACGGTGCGCGGCATTTCGGTGTTCGGCGTGGCTACCCGTGCCGACGCAAAAACAGGGCTCATGCGCTACTCGTGGGAAGCGGGCGTGAGCTGGCGTGGCGTGATCGCATCGCGCGAAGATGATGTGCTCAGCCTGGCCTGGAACCGGCTGGACATCTCCGACCGGCTCGCCCGCCATCAGCAGCTGACCGGAAAGGATGTGCAGAGCAACGAGCAGTTCGTCGAGCTGAACTACGGCGTGCAGGTCGCCCCGTGGCTGGTGCTGCGGCCGGCGGTGCAGTACGTGGCACGGCCCGGCGCCTATGCCAGCCGACCCGACAGCTGGGTGTTCACCCTGCAGGCGCAGGCAACGCTGTAGGCGCATCAGGGCCCGCAGCATGGGGTGCCGAACGTGCGCCCCATGCTGCAACGCAAGGTGTAAGCCACCATTCGCACTGGTACGGTCCTGCCCGTTGCACCAACAACGACGGGGAGAGACGACGATGCGCAAGGTATTGCTGCTGTTGATCCTGCTGACCGGACTGGCGCCCACCGCCTGGGCTGCCACGGTCAAGACCACCCACCGCACCCTTCCCAGCTGGGACGGCACGCCCCTCGGGGTCTTTGTCATCGAACCCCAGGACGCAGGTGGCGGCAAGTACCCGCTGCTGGTGATGCCCAGCAGCTGGGCCGTTCCCAGCGTGGAATACGTAGGGGTGGCACAGTCGCTGGCCAAGCGCGGCTATGTGGTCCTCAGCTACAGCTCGCGCGGCTTCTGGGAGTCAGGCGGGGCCATCGATATCGCCGGGCCGGCCACGGTCGAGGATGTCAGCGCATTGATCGACTGGGCGCTGGACAACACCCAGGCCGACCCGGCGCGGATCGGCGTCTCGGGCATCTCCTACGGCGCAGGCACCAGCCTGCTGGCGGCGGCACGCGATCCCCGCATCAAGGCGGTGGCCGCCCTCAGCGGATGGGCCGACCTGCGGGCGTCGCTGTACGCCAACGACACCCCCAGCGCACAGGGAATCGCGCTGCTGGTGGCCGCCGGCCTGGTCACCGGCCGACCCGGGGCAGAGCTGGCCACGATCAACCGCAACGTGGTGGTCGGCAACTACCAGGGTGCAGTGGAATCGCTGCTGCCCGTGGCCGCCATCCGCAGCCGCCTTGGGCGCACTGGGCATTCCCAACGAGGTCTACGACTCGGCGGGTGACTGGTTCGACCATTACCTCAAGGGCGTGGCCAACGGCATCGACCGCGAGCCGGCGGTGCAGCTGAAGTCGCAGAAGGGCAGCTGGAGCAGCTACCCGAACTGGCAGGCGACCAACAGTGGTGCGGTCAGCTACGCGTTGACTGCACCCGGCGGCCTGCTTCTGCCCACCGGGGGGCTGGTTGAAAACGGGCGCAGCAATGGCTGGAACTACCGCATCGGCAGTGGCCTGGCAACCGCCGCCAATTCCGGTGTGGCGATGGTGTCCGGCTCGCTGCAGATGATCAACCTTCCGCCGGGGGCGTACGTGCCTTTCATCGGGCGCAACGCCGCAGGTGTCTGGCAGGGGCCGGTGTACTGGAACGCACGCCGCCTCGACGGCGCGCCGGAAGTACGGGTGACCGTTACCCCCAGCCGCGCCAACACCACGCTGTATGCCTATCTGTACGCGGAAGATGTGCTGGGCAATGGCCAGCTGATCAGCCACAAGCCCTACACCCTGCGAGGYGTTGCGCCCGGCCAGGCGACCACCCTCGATCTGCGCCTGGAAGCGAGCAGCTGGAACATTCCGGCGGGCAGCCGGCTGACGCTGGTGGTCGATACGGTGGACCTGCGCTATGCAGGCATCAGCCAGTTGGGCGGGGCGGTGACCTTCAGTTCGCCCGCGTCCGCACCATCTGTGCTGAAGGTGCCGTTGCATTGAGTTGCAAGCGGGCGCCCGTCGTTGCGGGCGCCTGCTTGCGTTGGTTGCGCTGTTCGCATTCATGACGCATGGAGTATTCGATGGGGCCGGAAACGCTGATCGGCACAGCGGCAGCCGCCATCGCGCTGGTGGTAGTGCTGGCCCTGCTCAACAAGAAGCGACAGCCACCTTCGCGGATCTTCAAGTGCGGTCGCTGCGGCAGCGCCGCTCACCACAATGATCGCACCAGCAACGCCTGGCGCAATGGCAAGACCCGGTTCTTCTGCCAGGCCTGCCATCGCCAGTGGCTGCAGTCACAGCCGCCGTCCGAGCGGAGAAGCGGCGACGCTCGGAGCGATTTCACATCCACCACCAGCAACAGCAACGGCGGCTGCCTTGGCGTGCTCGCGCTGCTCGCCGTGTTGCCACTGGGCGGATGGCTGGCCTGGGCCTGTATCTGAAACTACGTGTTGTGCCGTCCTGCAGCGTGCGGGCCCTCCTGCCATCCACGTAGTACGGGCTGGCAGGCCCAGAGGCGGGTAAGGGCGCGATCGGTGCTGCCCGGATACAGGCGTCGGGCAGAGGAGGATATGGGTCCTGATGGTACGGGCCAGTGTTGGCAGATGGAGATGGACTTGCAGCCTCGAGCACCTGACCATGGCGCTGCAAACACCCCCCCCGCAACCTGGCACCTCGATGAAGACTCTGGCTTTGATCGCACTTTCTCTTTCCATCTGCATCAGCCTTGCCGGATGCATCGCCCCGTTCCGCGTCAAGGCGCGTGAATATGCGGCCGCCGGCACGACCGCGCCCAAAACGCCGGCTCCGTCGATTCCTGCAGCGCCACCGCGGTGACGGCGCGGAGCAGCAATGGGCGAGGGCTTCGGTGCTGTTGAAAGCAGCGGGCCCGATGCTGCCTCCTCAGGGCTGCACGTGCTGTGTGTGCACCATCTGCACCACCACCTTGCCCTTGGCGCGGCCGCCGTCCATGTAGGCCAATGCTCTGCCGGTTTCCTCGAAGGGAAAGACCGTGTCCACCACCGGGCGCAGGGCGCCTGACTCGACCAGTGCCGTGACCTGTTCCAGCTGTTGCCCATCAGCACGCATGAACACGAAGCTGTACCGGATGTTCCTGCGCGCGGCCTTGCGGCGGATGCGAAGGCTCAACAGGCGCAGCACCTGCCGAAGCGGCCAGGCCAATCCTCTTGCCGCACCGAATGCCGGCGTGGGTGGCCCGGAAATGGAAATAAGGTGACCGCCGGGCTTGAGGATGCCGAGGGATCGATCGAGTTCGTCGCTGCCGAGGCTGTTGAGGACCACGTCGTAGTCACGCAGCACGGCAGCAAAGTCCTGCTGCCGGTAATCGATGACGACGTCCGCACCCAGTGCCTTCACCCAAGCAACGTTGGCCGTGCTGGTGGTGGTGGCGACGAAGGCGCCCAGGTGCTTGGCAAGCTGGATCGCAATCGTGCCGACGCCACCGGAGCCGGCCTGGATGAAGACCCGCTGTCCCTTCTTCAGTGCTGCGGTTTCGACCAGCACCTGCCAGGCGGTCAGTGCCACCAGTGGCAGGGCGGCCGCCTCGACCATGCCAAGGTTCTTCGGTATTGGTGCTACCGACGAGGCCTTGACCGCGATGTACTCGGCAAATCCGCCGATGYGATCATCGTCCGGGCGGGCATACACCTGGTCGCCCGGCTTGAACCGGCCTGCGCKATCGCCGACCCGCACCACCGTCCCGGCCACATCGTTGCCCAGGATCAACGGAAAGCGATAGGGAAGGATCTGTTTTAACTCGCCGTGCCTGATCTTGCTGTCCAGTGCATTCACGCCTGCGGCATGAACCCGGATCAGGACATCCTCGTCGCCCACATGCGGCTCGGGCGCGTCGGCGATTCGGCCGACGTCCTTGCTGCTGTAGCGGTCAATGATGAAGGCTTTCATGGCGGGCGGTTCCTGCAGTGATGGGGCCGGGTGGATGCAACGGAGGCCGGCCTCAGGCGCCGGTGCGGTAGCGCTCTGCGGCGTGCGCCTGGCGGATGTCGCCGAGCAGGGCCTGACGTGCGCCATCCAGCGTGTCCCAGCGTTCGGCCACGTGCAGCGGCGGAATGGTCACCGTTTCGCGACGATCGAAGCCGACCAGCGCTGCATCGACCAGTTCGCCAACGTCCATCACTTCAGCAAGCGTGGTGATGTCGATACCGGCGCGTTCCCAGATCTCGGTGCGCGTGGCAGCGGGCAGCACCGCCTGCACATGGACGCCCTTCGGGGCCAGTTCCTGGCTCAGGCCCTGCGACAGGAACAGCACATACGCCTTGCTCGCGCCGTACACGGACATGCCGAACTCCGGTGCAAGGCCAACCACCGATCCGATGTTGACGATCGCGCCGTTGCCGGCACCGACCAGCCGCGGCGCAATAGCGACGGCCAGGCGCGTGAGCGCGGTGGTGTTCAGGGTGACCAGGCGTTCGATGGCGTCGGCCGACTGTGCGAGGAAGTCGCCGGACTGGGCGATACCGGCATTGTTGATGAGGATGCCGATGCGCGCATCGTCGCGCAGCCGTGCCTCGACCGTGGCCAGCGCGTCAGCCTGGGTGAGATCGGCCGGCAGTATGTCCACCGCCACGCCGGTCTCTTGGCGCAGTCGCGCGGCGAGTGTTTCCAGTCGGGCGCTGTCACGCGCGACCAGGACGAGGTCATGCCCGCGCCGCGCGAAGCGGTCGGCATAGGTGGCACCGATGCCGCTGGAAGCGCYGGTGATGAGGACGGAAGGGAGGACGGACATGATGGGCTTCTCTGGACGGGGGACGTGTCGGATGCGGGCGGCCGCGTTACTGCGCGTGCGCTTCAGCCAGGGTGGGGTAGTCGGTGTAGCCTTCGGCGCCACCGCCATACAGCGTGGCCGGGTTCAGTGCCGCCAGCGCTGCGCCGCGCTTGAGGCGCTCGACCAGATCGGGGTTGCTGATGAACGGGCGACCGAAGGCGACCAGATCGGCCTGGCCTTCGGATACACGGGCGCTGGCCAGCTGCAGGTCGTAGCCGTTGTTGGCCAGGTAGGTGCCGTTGAAGCGACGGCGCAGCCCATCGAAGTCGAACGGTGCCACATCGCGCGGGCCACCCGTGGCGCCCTCGACCACATGCAGGTAGACAATGCCCAGTGCGCTGAGTTGATCGACGATGTAGTCGTACTGGGGCTGCGGATCGCTGACGGTGGAAATGGCATTGGCCGGCGACACCGGCGAAATGCGCACGCCGGTGCGGTCAGCGCCGATTTCGCGCGCCACCGCAGCGGTCACCTCAAGCAGGAGGCGGGCACGGTTCTCGACCGAGCCGCCATACGCGTCGGTGCGCTGGTTGGCCCCGTCCTTGATGAACTGTTCGAGCAGGTAGCCGTTGGCGCCGTGGATCTCCACGCCGTCAAAACCCGCTGCGATGGCGTTGGCAGCGGCTTGGCGGAAATCGTCGACGATGGCGGGCAGCTCGTCGATGTCCAGGGCGCGCGGCTCGGACACATCGACGAAACCATTGTTGACGAAGGTCTTGGTCTGCGCGCGGAGGGCCGAGGCGGAAACCGGCGCCGCGTTGCCGGGTTGCAGGTCGACGTGCGAGATGCGGCCGACGTGCCACAGCTGCACGAAGATGWGCCCGCCGCGTGCGTGCACCGCATCGGTGACGGTGCGCCAGCCGTCGATCTGGTCCTGCGTGTACAGCCCCGGGGTGTCCTGGTAGCCCTGCGCCTGCGCCGAGACCTGGGTGGCTTCGGTGATGATCAGGCCGGCTGATGCGCGCTGGGCGTAGTAGGTGCTCGCCAGCGGACTGGGCACCAGGCCCTCGCCGGCGCGGTTGCGCGTCAGCGGTGCCATCACGATGCGGTTGGCCAGCGTCAGCGGGCCGAGGGGATAGGGCTGGAAAAGCGTGGCGTCGGACATGGGAGGGTGGGCTCGCATACGGAGGAGGGGTCTGGATCAATGATGATGAGCATCATCATTGATGTCAAT
>NZ_JBFTNR010000303.1:0-4729 GCF_056665995.1 Stenotrophomonas sp. 05L44_2 | reverse complement strand
CACACGGGGTTTCGAGCCACGCATCGTCCGCCACCTTTATCGGTGGCGGCTTCTGCCTGCACGCAAGGAGCCCTGCCATGACAACGCCCTACTCCCCTGCCCCACAGCCCATCCACGAGGCGCCCTCGGCCGGGCCTACCGTGGATCCCAATACCCTCATCGCGCTGCTGCACAGCATCGGCTCGGGCGTGGCCGCCAACGGCCAGCCCTGGCCAGAGCGGCATCAGCTGCGTGGCCGGCAGATGGCGCTGGCCGATGCCGACTGCTCGCTGACAGGCCTGCGCGTGGTGCTGGAAGTGCTGCTGGCCGCAGAACGCACCCGCCAGAATGGTGAGCCGGAGCAATACGTCGGCGACCGGGTGATGGAAGGACTGATCATGGCCGGGCTTGGGCTCGCAGCCCACGCAAGCGAACGGCTGCAGCCGGCAGAGTGAAGGATCACTTTGGTGGGGCCTGACATGAAGGTGCGCCACGGCGTGATGTGGGCGCTCTTTCTGGCGCTGGTCGTTGCAGTACAGATCCATTCGCCAGAGCCTGTTGAGCCGGAAGTGCTCGCGTACCGTGATGTACCCGATGAGACATTCTGGACGCTGCGCCGCCACGCGCTTCGATTCGCAGAGGCGCGGGCGCGGGAGGGTTTCGCGTTCCTGGAGGGGACGCCCGCTTCGGCTTCCTTCCAGATCCAGTGCAAGGGCGTGCCGGTGCTGCACGTGGAAAGGCAGCCGCCGCTTCTGCTGATCCGGGTTGCGCTGGGTACCGAGCATCGGGCGCCTGCGATCTTCCCCCTGCAGGCCTCGCTGCAATGGTCACTGGTGCCATTGAGCTATCTGGAGCAGGTGCTGTCTGGCGTGCAGGAGCCTACGCTGCAGGATCGGCTGCTGACGCTTGCTGGCGATGTGCCTGAGGATGGGCGGTGTGGCGTGCGGTAGTAGGACTACGGCCCCGGCGACGCCCTCACCTCACCCACCCTGCCCCAGCTCCCGCGCAAGGAAGGGCGCCGTCCTGCTGCCCTTGGCGCGCGCCACCTGCTGCGGCGTTCCCTTCGCCACGATGGTGCCGCCCGCAGCGCCTGCGCCAGGCCCGACGTCAATCACCCAGTCCGCCTGCACGACCGCGCGCATGTCATGCTCGATCATCACCACCGTATTGCCCGCGTCCACCAGTCGCTGCAGCTGCACCAGCAGCCTGTCCGCGTCCGATGCATGCAGGCCGGTGGTGGGTTCGTCCAGTACGTAGAGCGTGCGCCCGCGCTGGCTGCGCTGCAGCTCGGTCGCCAGCTTGATGCGCTGGGCTTCGCCACCTGAAAGCTCTGTGGCCGGCTGGCCCAGCCGCAGATAGCCCAGGCCGATCTCCTGCAGCAGCTGCAGCGGACGGGCAATGGCCTCTTCCTCGATGAAGAACGCGTGCGCCTGGTCCACCGTCATCTGCAGGACCTCGGCGATGTTGCGCTCATTCCACAGCACCTTCAGCGTGGCTTCGTTGTAGCGGGCGCCGTGGCAGGTGGGGCACGGCGCATAGACGCTGGGCATGAACAGCAGTTCGACGCTGACGAAACCTTCGCCTTCRCAGGTCTCGCATCGGCCCTTGGGCACGTTGAACGAGAAACGGCCGGCATCGAAACGCCGACGGCGCGCGGCGGGCGTAGCGGCGAACAGCTTGCGCACGTGGTCGAACAGGCCGGTATAGGTGGCCAGGTTGGAGCGTGGGGTGCGGCCGATGGGCTTCTGGTCCACCTGCACTACCCGCTGGATGGCGTCCACATCGCCAGCCAGCCGGCCTCGGGTCGCTTCGATCACGGTCGGCGCGTCGTTGGGCGCACTCTCGGCACTGTTCTCCTCGGGCTCATGCCCCAGGTGCAGCAGCACCAGCTCGGGCAGTGCCTGCGCCATCAGGCTGGATTTGCCCGACCCCGAAATGCCGGTCACTGCGGTCAGCAACCCCAGCGGCACCTGCGCGTCCACACCCTGCAGGTTATGGCGGTGGATGCCCTTCAACTCCAGCCAGCTGCTGGCGCTGCGCTGCCGGCTGGCGGCCGCGGGCACCTGGTCGAACAGATACCGGGCGGTGCGCGATTCCTGGACCTTGCGCAGGCCGTCGGGCTCGCCACTGTAGAGAACGCGCCCGCCGTGCTCACCCGCCTCCGGGCCAACATCCACCAGCCACTGCGCGCGGCGCATCAGCTCCAGGTCGTGTTCGACAACGAACACCGAGTTTCCGCCGTCGCGCAACCGGTCCAGCGCGTCGTACAGCGCCTGGCTGTCGGCGGGGTGCAGGCCGGCCGAGGGTTCATCAAGCACGTACAGCACGCCAAACAGCAACGAGCTGAGCTGCGTGRCCAGCCGCAGGCGCTGCAGTTCGCCGGCCGACAGGGTTGGCGTGGCGCGATCCAGCGAGAGGTACCCCAGGCCCAGGCCTCGCAGCTGGCGTACACGCGCCATGACGCCGCCTGCCAGCCGCTGCGCGGCCAGGCGCTTCTCTTCCGACAGGGCCGAGGTCAGCCGCACGTCGGGGGCTCCAGCATGGACAGGTCGGCCGCTTGCAGCCCGCTGCGTGCGATCGCGTTTCGTGGCGCTGCCGCTGGTACGCGCGCCGCGGCTGTGCGCGCTGAAATCGCCCTGCGCGATGGGCCCCAGCAGGTCCGCCAGTTGGTCCAGCGGCAGCCGCATGAACTCACCGATATCCACGCCGGCAAAGGTGACCGAAAGCGCTTCCGGCTTCAGGCGCTTTCCGTGGCAGGCCGGGCACAACCTGCCTTCCATGTAGCGCGAAACGCGCTTGCGCATCAGCGCGCTCTGGGTGTTGGCAAAGGTGTGCAGCACGTAGCGGCGCGCACCGGTATAGGTGCCCATGTAGCTGGGTTCCAGCTTGCGCTTCAGTGCGGCACGGGTCTCTGCGGGCGTGAAGCCGGCATAGACCGGCACGGTTGGCGTTTCCTCGGTGAACAGGATCCAGTCGCGGTCCTTCTTCGGCAGCTTCTTCCACGGCACGTCGATGTCGTAGCCCAGCGTGACCAGGATGTCGCGCAGGTTCTGGCCRTGCCATGCCGGCGGCCAGGAGGCGATGGCACGTTCGCGGATGCTCAGCGACGGGTCCGGCACCATCAGCGCTTCGGTCACCTCGTACACATGTCCCAGGCCGTGGCAGGTGCTGCAGGCGCCCTGCGGCGTATTGGGCGAGAAGTCCTCGGCGTACAGCATGGGCTGGTTGGCCGGGTAGGCCCCTGCGCGCGAGTACATCATGCGTACCAGGCTGGACAGCGTGGTGACACTGCCCACCGAGGAACGTGCATTGCTGGCGCCGCGCTGCTGCTGCAACGCCACCGCCGGCGGCAGGCCGTCGATGGCATCCACATCGGGTACGCCCGCCTGGTCGATCAGGCGCCGCGCGTATGGCGCTACGGACTCGAAGTAGCGCCGCTGCGCCTCAGCAAAGACCGTACCGAAGGCCAACGACGACTTGCCCGAACCCGACACCCCGGAGAACACCACCAGTGCATTGCGCGGAATGGAGACATCGACATTCTTGAGGTTGTGCTCGCGCGCGCCGCGCACCTCCACGCAACCGCTGGCTGCGGCAGCGCATGAGGATTCACCGAAAGGGTTGTTGGACATCGTTGCGTTCCTGCAGGCAGTGAGCGGTGCGCCCTGGAGCGCGCCCAAGGACGCATTTTCGCTGCTGCGAGGTGAATGTGGTGAGGGGACGTGCAGCCCCGCCCTGCGGGCATGCAAATGACCCGCAAGCCGCATTCACCCGCCGAGTGCAAGGGGCGCGTGGCGGCGAACGTATCGCTCAGATGGCGATGAGAACCTTCCCCATCACGGTTCCAGCTTCAAGTGCCTGGTGCGCTTCAGCGATCTTCTGCAGATCCACCTTCAAACCGACATGGGGCGAATAGGCGCCACTGGCAAGGCACGCAGTGATGTCCCTGATCGCGTGGATCTTCGCTTCCTGGGGGACCGAATAGATGTACACGAAGCGGAGCACGCATCCGTGCACCATGGCACGCAACAGTGGCAGGGAAAGCTCATCGGTTGCCTGCGCGGCCGCATAAGCGCTGATGACGCCGCCAGAGGCGAGACATGCCAGGTCAAGGTCGAGATTTGCCCGCACATTGACCTCTACGATGCGATCCACGCCCGCCCTCCGGGTATGGGTGTTGATCGCGCCGGCGACATCGTCATTCAGACGGTCCAGCACCAGATCCGCTCCGGCCGCCCTGGCAATGCTTGCCTGCTCGGCATTCATGACCGTGGCCGCGACCCAGGCGCCCGCCCACTTTGCCAGCAGGACGGCGGCGGTGCCGACCACGCCTGCCCCGCCTTGCACCAACACCCTTCGGCCGTTGATGTCGCCATCCGCGAAGAGACAGCGATGCGCCGTCAGTGCCGGAATACCCAGCGATGCACCCACCTCGAAAGAGACATCGCCAGGCAGCGGCACGGCGTGCCCAGCGGGCACGACCACGAACGCTGCAGCCGTTCCGCTCGCCCTGCCGTACTGGGCTTCATAGATCCAGACGCGCTGCCCTATACGGCCCGCCTCTTCCGGGTCGCCCACCGCATCGATGACACCGGCACCGTCCTGGTGGGGAATGATTCGTGGAAAGGGCATCGGCGCGGAGAACCCTGTGCGGGCCTTGAGGTCTGTGGGATTGAGCCCGGACATGTGCATCCGCACCCGGACTTCACCTGGCCCCGGTTGTGGGGTGGGCAGCTCTGCAACGCAGAGC
>NZ_JBFTNR010000302.1:0-4748 GCF_056665995.1 Stenotrophomonas sp. 05L44_2 | reverse complement strand
GATCATCAGGAGAGCTGGCAATGCCGTTTCTCACTGACTCAACAGAAGTCGCCGTCGAGGGCGTCGGTGCAGCCCGGCGCATCGGCTGGATGCGCTTCGTGGGGAATGGCTTGGGCGCGCTTCCGATTGCCTCGATCATTCTGGAGCGTCAGGCGGATGCTGCGCCCTGGGTGCTGCTATTGCTCAACGCCATCGCATGGCCGGCGCTGGCGATGCTCCTGACACGTCGCGCCCGCGAGCCTGCAGCAGCGCAGTTCCGCTGCATGATCGTCGACTCTCTCTTTGGAGGCGCATGGATCGCCTTCATGGCCCTCAGCACGGTGCCAAGTGCGTTGTTTGCCGCGTTGCTGGTGGCCGACAAGATCGCCGCCGGCGGCATCCGCCTGGCAACGAGGGCAACCCTGGCCCTGGTGGTCGGGTTCGCCGCTACCTGGCTTGCCCTGGGCCTGCCTTATCAACCCATCACCTCGCAGCGCACCGTTGTCCTCAGCCTGCCTTTCCTGTTCGTCTACGGCATCGGGTTGAGCGTGCTGAGCTGGCGGCTGGCGCGCCGGGTGAAATCACAGAATCGCCAACTGCAGCGCCTGAGCCGGATGGATCCGCTGGTGGAGCTGGCCAACCGCGGTTTCCTGATCCAGCGCGCCCAGCAGATGCTGCAGACGGGGCAGCACCACGGCGGCGATGCGTGCCTGCTGATGCTCGATGTTGATGATTTCAAGCGGATCAATGATTCGCATGGCCATCGTGCCGGCGATGAGGTGCTTCGCCGCATCGCCGTGGTGCTGCGTCAGCTGGCCCAGCCGGGTGACATGCCGGCGCGCCTGGGCGGTGATGAGTTCGCCGTCCTGCTGCGCCAGCGGATACCGGCAGAGGCCATGGATGTGGCCGAGCAGATAAGGCACTACCTGCAGGAGCCGGGCGCCCCTGAAACAGCCCATATCCAGTTCAGCGTCAGTATCGGCATCGCCGCAGCGGCTGGCACGGGCAGCGCAGAAGATTGGCTGGCGAAGGCGGACAAGGCGCTCTATCACGCAAAACGGCACGGCAAGAACACCGCAAGCTACGCCGAGTAATCTGCACCGGGCAAGTGTCTGTGAAGCAGCTGCCGATCCTGGGCGCTGCGCTGGTCGCGATAGGTGGCCTGGCGTTCCAGCCCGCGCCTGATCAGAGCAGCAGCAACGCCCCGATCAGCGCGGGCGGCATCACCAGCGCGCCGACACGCAGGAAGTCGAGCGCGCTGACATGCTCGCCTTCGCGGCGCAACGCCACCAGCCACAGCATGGTGGCCAGCGAGCCGGTCACCGACAGGTTCGGGCCCAGGTCCACGCCGATCAGCAACGCCGCGCGTGTCTGCGCCGGCAGCTCGGCCATCTGGCCCAGCGAGCCCGCCGCCAGGCCCACCGGCAGATTGTTGGCCACGTTGCTGAGCAGTGCGGCTGCGCCTCCGGCCAGCCAGCCCGCCTGATGCGGCGAGGTCTGCGCCAGCGCCTGCAGGTTGCTGGCCGCTGTCTGGATGACACCGGTCTGCGAAACCGCTTCAACCAGCACGAACAGGCCGGCCACCAGCGGCAGCACGCCCCAGGAGACGTGGCGCAACAGCGGCAGCGGGCTGCGGCGCTGGCGGATCGCCACCACCGCTACGCTCAGCGCGCCCGCACAGAACGTAGCCAGGCCCAATGGGCCGTTCAGTGCGGAGGTCACCAGCAGCACGGTGCCGGTGAACAACACCCCCAGCGCACTCAGCCGGCCACCCTCGGTAAGCGGGCGATGCTCGGGCGACGCCGCCAACGGCTGCGCGATCTCGCGGCGATGCACCCAGCGCAGCACCAGATACGTGGCACCGATCGCCGCCAGCGAAGGCAGCGCGAACTGCGCCAGCCACTGCAGCAGCGGTGGCATGTGGTTGCCGTACACCACCAGGTTGGCCGGGTTGGAAATAGGCAGCACGAAGCTCGCCGCATTGGCGATGAACGCACAGACAAACAGATAGGGCAGGGGGTTGGCGCGGGCCGCCTTGCACGCGGCATAGACCGCGGGCGTCAGCACCACCGCCGTGGCATCGTTGGACAGGAACACCGTCACCACCGTGCCGACCAGGAACACCAGATCGAACAACCGCCGCCCCGAGCCGCCCGCATGCCGCACCGCATACAAGGCCAGCCAGTCGAACAGGCCCTCGCGCCGCGCCAGCTCGGCCAGCACCATCATGCCGACCAGGAACAGATAGACATCCCGGCCTTCAGCAACCGCGTGCCAGGTCGTGCCGAGCGACACCGCCCCAAGCAGCGGAAGCAGCGCGGCCGCGCCAAGCGCCCACACGTACTCCGGAATGCGGAACGGCCGGAACAGCAGGCCGACGGTGGCAACGGCCACGGCCGCCCAGATGATGAAGGGGGAAGAGGAAGCGAGCATGGAGTGGGTGGGGTCTCAGCTGCACCGGMGCGAGCCAACAGCAACGCGCGCTACAGCGATGGCAAGTGCGAGAAAGTCGGCATCATACCGTGCCGGCTGCAGCGCCGGCCCCGCCAGCAAAGGGCCGTATCAGAACCCGACGTGCGCCCGATTGAAGGCGCATGCCATTCACCGTGATGCGTCACGGTAATGCCGATTCCGGACATCCGCATCGCAAGGGTGGTGCCGGCCAGGCCGGCAAGACGCCATGTGGTGCAGCCTCGGCTGCGATTCGGTGAGCGGCACAACGCCGGTGGAGCAGGGGTGCAATCGACATGCGGACAGGAACCGAATTCGATTCATCCGTTCGCTGGTCACGCTGACACGATAGGACACGCGTACATCGCCGAGCGCCGCGCAGAGGGAAGGGTGCAGGCCGTATCGCTGACACCTGTCACTTGTCCGGGCAATGCGTACCGCCAATAGTGAGCGTCACCGCCGCCTGCATGGCCGGCACTCACCGAAAGGACCTCCCGTGAACCTGCTGCAGCAACTCCTCTGGCAGACCCCCATCTGGGTCTGGGTGCTTCTGGCGTTCCTGGTCTCGCGCGGCATCGCGGCCATGCGGCCGGGGCAGACCTCGCTGCGGAAGCTGGCCATCGTGCCGGCGCTGTTCAGCGCCTGGGGCATCTGGTCGATCAGCCACCGCTATGGCGGCTCGCCGTTGGCGTGGGGCGAATGGCTGGCCGGCATCTGCGCGGGCGCAGCAGTGGGCTGGCTGCTGCCGCGCCGGGCAACGCTGAGCGTGGACGCCTCCACGGGCACGCTGTGGCGTAGTGCCGACTACAGCCTGCTGCCACTGCTGCTGGTCACGTTCGTCATCAAGTACGGTTTTGAAACGGCGCTCGCCGTGGCGCCCGGCCTGAGCAGCAACGCAGGTTTCAGCGCCGCCTATCTCCTGCTGTCTGGCGGATTCACCGGCATCTTCATCGGCAAGTACTGCCGCTATCTGGCGGCGTCGCGCCGGGCAACGCCCAGCGGGATGCAGCCTGCTGGCTGAGTCCAGTCCAGGATGGGGGCGGTGCACGCGCCCTCACCCTGTTCACCCTGCAGCGGCAAGAATAGGCCACGGCTTGGGCGGGAGCCGTCCACACTGGACTATTCGCTTCGCGCTCAGTTCAAAGACGCCTCAAGGAGTGCCCATCCCCGGTTGGAAACCCGCGCCGCTTTGGCAGGGATTGGAGTGCGTTATCGAGGCTGTCCGTCGATTTCACTAGTAGGTCAGCTTCCGGAAACCAACCTGCGTCGAAACCTCGTCTTCGCATTCCACCACGAAGGCAACCGCGTCATGAGGAAGATGCAGGCGCTGCCGAAGCGCCTTCCCGCCGTAATCGAATGCCCTCACAGCGAGGAGATAGTTGGGGTGCGAGGCGTCCAACTCGACACAGGCAAGGCACGCCAGCCCATACCACGTTCCATCCACTCCCTTTCCGGCATAGCACTTGCTGGATGTGGACAGCGGATCAAGTATCACCAGGCGATTGGATCGTCCGCAGCCGCCAATCGTTGTCCAGGTATGGCAATGGCCCTTCGCGCTTCGACCAGATCGAGGCCTATGCCCAACGCACTCTGATTGGCTCCAAGCAGGTGCTTCAGCTCGGCGAGCTGTCGGTCAGCAATCCGTTGTTCTCGGGTGCTCCGATTACGGGCATGCAGCTGCTGCCCGAGGAAGCACTGCAACAAGGCTCTTCCAGCGTGGAGGTGCAGCGCATGCTGAAGCCCCGATGCAGGCCATTCCATCGGATCCGTACGAACGTGTCTAGGCGTAATGACGCAGGTGTGGCGATTCGAGCGGGTTGTGCGCCCACGACGTGCCGCAGCGGCTAACCGTCCCTGCTGGCCAGATAGCGTTCTCCCCACAACTTCATTGCTTCCAGTGTTGGCGCCAGTGTGGTGCCCAGCGGCGTCAACGTGTATTCAACACGCGGCGGAACTTCTGCAAACACTTCGCGCCGGACGATGCCGCTTGCCTCAAGCTCGCGCAGCTGCAAGGTAAGCGAGCGCTGGGTCACGCCGCCGATCAGCTTTCGCAGTTCCCCAAACCGTTTAGTGCCGCTCAGCAGGTAGTGAACGATCAACGGCTTCCACTTCCCGCCGGCGATCTCGACAGTCACTTCTACGGCACACCGGTAATCCGAAGGCAGGCCAGCGGGCATCATCACTCCAATAGGATACTTTGTATCCCTATATATACAAAGTGTGCCTGGTTGTAAATTTGCCACTGGCCTCTGATAGTGCTGGCCCGGAAGGGAGCCCCTTCGCAATCAGAGAGAAGACGCATGAGAGCTGCGTATTAC
>NZ_JBFTNR010000301.1:0-4753 GCF_056665995.1 Stenotrophomonas sp. 05L44_2 | reverse complement strand
GACCTTGGTCGACACGTAGATCCACGCCATGCTTGGATGCTCTTCGTTCAATTGTCGAAATATTCGATTTCGATGGACATACATTCACGCATGGCGTGAATCCATCAGCCACCGGAAATCTGTCGAAGGTGGGGCGGTGTCGGATTGCGGGGTGTCAGCCGCATGGGCCCGAGGCGTGCCTCGGGCGGGTTGGGCAGGACGCCCAACCCCGGCCTTGCCGTGTGCGCAGGACTGCGCACACGAGCAAGCGGCTGCCAAGCCTACAAGGACGTACTTGCGGCGTCCCCGCACTCCGACACCGCCCCGCCATCCCACGCAATGCAGCTTTTGACGTTGCTTTGGCTGTTGCCTGAAAGCAGCAGGTGCAGGGCCGCAGGCCCTGCCGACCAACCCTACTCCTTGACCGGGAAATCCTCGATCGGCTTCAGCACGCCGTAGTGCTCGCGATGCAGCTTGCCCTTCAGTTTCGGCAGCTCCGGCAAGGGCGCATCCACCCGCGTGTCCGGCAGCCGGTCCAGCAGGTTGCGGACAAGAGTCAGGCGACCCAGCCGCTGGTCGTTGAAATCCACCAGCGTCCACGGCGCACCGTCGCGATGGGTCGCGCGCAGCATCGCCTCGCGCGCTTCGGTGTACGCGCTGTACTTGCTGCGCGACTTCAGATCCACCGGCGACAGCTTCCACCCCTTCAACGGATCAAGATGGCGTTCGGCGAAACGCTTCTCCTGCTGCTCCTGGTCCACGCACAGCCAGTACTTGAACAACAGGATGCCGTCATCCACCAGCAGTTGTTCGAACACCGGTGCCTGATGCAGGAACTGCTGGTACTCGGTCTCGCTGCAGTAGCCCATCACCCGTTCCACGCCCGCGCGGTTGTACCAGCTGCGGTCCATCAGCACGATCTCGCCGGCGGCCGGCAGATGCGTGGCGTAGCGCTGGAAATACCATTGCGTGGCTTCGCGGTCGGTGGGCTTGGGCAACGCCACCACCCTGCATTGGCGTGGGTTGAGGTGCTGGCTGATGGCCTGGATCGCACCGCCCTTGCCGGCGGTATCGCGTCCTTCGAACAACACCAGCAGGCGTTGCCCGCTGTGCTGCACCCAGCGTGCCATCGCCGTCAGTTCCAGCTGCAGCGGCTGCAGCAGTTCGTCGTATTCCTTGCGCTTGAGCTTGGCCATCGTCATGCCACGCGGGAGGGAAGCTCGAGCGTAGCGCAGGGCGATGTCAGGGCGTGTCGAGGCCCTGCCAGCCCTGTTCGCGGGCCAGCTGCTGAAGCAGTGCGGACAGATCGCGCGCGAAGGCCGCCATGTCGAACAGGCCGCTGCGCTCGCGTGCCTGCGCCAGTTCGGCACGCAGGGCAGCCAGCGCGGCCGGGTCGTTGCCGAGTGCACTGGCGGTGGCGACGAAGGCCGCATCGTCGGCGACGTTCATGTGCTCGAGCCCCAGATGATGGTTGAGGCTGCCGGCCACGCGCGCGGCGAAGGTAGCGCCGGGGCAGGTCAGCACCGGGCAGCCGGCCCACAGTGCATCCGATGCGGTGGTGTGCGCGTTGTACGGGTTCGTATCCAGGAACAGGTCGGCCAGCTGATAGCGGGCCAGATACTGCGGATGCGGCAGCTTGGCCATGAACACCAGGCGCGCCGGATCCAGTCCTGCAGCCTTGGCGGCGGAACGCAGCCTTGCATCGGCCTGGCCGGGGCCGGACAGCAGCCACAGCACGCTGCCAGGTACCGCCTGCAGCACCGCGAACGCACGGCCCATGCTGCGCGGGTTGAGTTTGTAACTGTTGTTGAAGCAGCAGAACACCGTGCCCTGCGCGGGCAGCCCACACGCCGCACGGTCCGGCGCCGGTTCCAGCACGCGGGTGTTGTCGGAGGGCTGGAACGCGCGCGGCAGGCGCAGCACGCGTTCGCTGTAGTGCGGTTCCAGCGAGGACGGCAGCGCGAAGTCGTCAGCGATCACTGCATCCAGCCACGATGCACCGGAGGTGCCGGGGTAGGCCAGCCAGTTCAACTGCAGCGGGGCAGGGCGCATCGCCAGTACTTCCGGCGTGCCGCCACCTCCCCAGCCGCGCAGGTCCAGCAGCAGGTCGATGCCCTGTGCACGGATGCGCGCGGCCGTATCGGCGTGGCGCAATCCCACCACGTCATGCAGCCGGGTGGCGGCCTGCAGGCGTTGTCGGATGCGGCTGCCATCATCGGCATTGAGTGCGAACAGATGCAGTTGCAGGGCCGGGTCGCGGCTCATCTGCTCCAGCAACGCCACCGTCAGCAATCCGGTGGGATGGGCGCCGAAGCCGTTGGAAAGGAAGCCCACGCGAAGTGGGCCTCGTTCGCGCAGCTTCGCCGGCGGCAGTGGCCGCACCGATGCCGCCACCGCGGCGGCGCGTGCACGCGCGCAGGCCAGCTGTTCGGCCGCGCTGGCGTCTTCGCTGAGAAACGCGAAGGGTTCCACTACGCCCTGGCCGGACACCAGTGCACCGCGCACCTGATCGGCCAGCGCATCCACGTCCTGCCAATCGCACAGGCGACGCTGCCAGGCGAGGCGCTGCGCGGCGATATACGGCTCGTCGGGCATCAGTGCATGTGCGCGGCGATAGGCCGCTGATGCACCTTCGGCATCGTTGGCATCTTCCAGCGCGTGCCCCAGCCACAACGCGATGCCCGGGTGCTCCGGTGCCAGCGCCGAGGCCTGGCCCAGCAGCGTAGCGGCATCGGCATGCGCTCCTGCCATCCATGCCACCCGGCCGAGCCGGGCAAGCGCTTCAGGATGATTGGGCCGCAGCTGCAGCGCGCGTCGCGCAGCCTGCTCACCGGCCGCGATATCGCCGGCTTCCAGTTCCAGGTCGGCCAGCATCACCCAGGCGACGAAGTCGCCGGGCTGGCGCGTGATCGCCTGCTGCAGTTGCTGCCGCTGCTGCCAGGCCGACATGGTCAGCCCGCCGAAAGCTGGGCCAGGGCGTCGACCTGGTGCTCGTGGCTCAATCGCTGCAGCAGCGGATCGAGATCGCCGGCCAGTACGTTGGGCAGGTCGTACAGGGTCAGCCCTTCCACGCGGTGGTCGGTGATCCGGCCCTGCGGGAAGTTGTAGGTACGGATGCGCTGGCTGCGGTCGCCGCTGCCGACCTGCAGGCGCCGTGATTCTGCCTGCGCCGCGTCGTGGCGCTGGCGCTCGGCATCCAGCAGCTGCGCCTTCAGGCGTTTCATCGCCTTGTCCCGGTTGGCATGCTGGCTGCGTTCGGTCTGGCACTCCACCACCACGCCGCTGGGCACGTGGGTGATGCGGATCGCCGATTCGGTCTTGTTGACGTGCTGGCCACCGGCGCCGGAGGAGCGGTAGGTATCAATCCTCAGGTCAGCCGGGTTGATGACGATCTCATCGACTTCGTCGGCTTCCGGGATGATCGCCACGGTGGCCGCCGAGGTGTGGATGCGGCCCTGCGATTCGGTGGCCGGCACGCGCTGCACGCGGTGCGTGCCCGATTCGAATTTCAGGCGCGAGAACGCGCCCCGGCCGACCACGCGCGCCACCACTTCCTTGTAGCCGCCRTGTTCGCCGGGGYTGTCCGATTCGATCTCGACCTTCCAGCCCTGTCGCTCGGCGTAGCGGGCATACATGCGGAACAGGTCGCCAGCGAAGATCGCCGCCTCGTCGCCGCCGGTGCCGGCGCGCACTTCCAGGAACAGGTTGCCTTCATCGCGCGGGTCGCGCGGCACCAGCAGCAGCGCCAGTTCCTGCTCCAGTTCCTGCAGGCGGGCCTGGGCGGCGGCGATCTCCTCGTCGGCCAGTTCGCGCAGATCCGGATCGGTGCGCATGCTTTCGGCCGCAGCCAAGTCGGCCTTGGCACGCACTTCATCGGCCAGCGCGGTGGCGATCGGTTCGAGCTGGGAAAACTCACGCGAAAGATCGCGGAAGCGCGCGTTGTTGGCGACCACCTCCGGTTCGGCGAGCAGACGTTCCAGTTCTTCGCGGCGCTCGGCCAGCGCTTCCAACTTACGGCGCAGGGTCGGCGTCATCGGTTCTCACAGGTGGGTGGTGGTAACCCGGCGCAGCCGGGAACAGGCGCTCGGCGGCGCGGGTCAGGTCGGCGTCGCCGCTGAGCGCGGCCGCGCGCAGGGCGGCGGTCGGCGGGTGCAGCAGGCGGTTGGTCAATCCATGGGCAAGCAGTTCCAGCACTTCGTCGGCCGGCTTGCCGTTGGCCAGCTGCTGGCGGGCGCGTTCCAGCAGTTCGGCACGGGTGGCCTCGCCGAAGGCGCGCAGTTGCCGCAGCGGTGCCTGGTGGGCACTGGCCTGCAGGGTTTCGACGAAGCGCGAGACCTGCAGGTCGATGATCGTTTCCGCTTCGGCGGCCGCCTCGCGGCGGCTGCGGCGGTTGTCTTCCACCGCGCGCTCGAGGTCGTCCACGGTGTACAGGAACGCATCGTTGAGACTGGCAACGTCGGCCTCGATGTCGCGCGGCACGGCCAGGTCGAACAGCAGCATCGGCTTGTGCCGGCGTGCGCGCAGGGCGTTGGCCACTGCAGCACGGTGGATCACCGGTTCGCGGGCGGCGGTGGCCGAGAACACCACATCGGCCTCGGCCAGGTGACGCTCCAGTTCGGTCAGCGGCAGCGCCACACCGCCATGGCGGCTGGCCAGTTCCTGCGCATGGGCGAGGGTGCGGTTGGCGATCAGCAGCCGCCGCACCTTGCCCTCGCTGAGGTGGCGTGCGGCCAGTTCGATGGTCTCGCCGGCGGCCAGTTCGATGGTCTCGCCG
>NZ_JBFTNR010000300.1:0-4758 GCF_056665995.1 Stenotrophomonas sp. 05L44_2 | reverse complement strand
CAGCAGGGTCGCGCGGCGCAACTGGGAGGGAACGAAGCGGATCATGCGGAGCGTCCTGCAGTACACGGGATGGCAAGCATACCCCCGGCAAAGGCGAAGGCGGCGTGTTCGGTGCCTGATCGGCGGCATACGGGGCGTGATGGCAGCCACGGCGACGCGGCTGCCGCTACAATGCGTAGATGGGCAGTGGACCGGTCATCATCAGCGCGCAGCTTGAAATCCCCGACGGCGAGATCGTCGAGCGTTTCGTGCGTGCCAGTGGTGCCGGCGGCCAGAACGTCAACAAGGTCTCCACCGCGGTGGAACTGCGTTTCGACGTGGCCGGCTCGCCCTCGTTGCCCGAGCCGCTGCGCGAGCGCCTGTTGGCGCGGCGCGACCGGCGCATGACCGGCGAAGGCGTGCTGGTCATCGACGCGCAACGTTTCCGCACCCAGGATCGCAATCGCGAGGATGCGCGCGAGCGGCTGGCGGCCTTCATCCAGGCCGGGCTGAGCGTGCCCAAACCACGCAAGGCCACCAAGCCGACCTTCGGGTCGAAACTGCGTCGTCTGGACGCCAAACGCGGGCGCGCGCAGATCAAGCGCGGGCGCTCATCACGTGACTGGGAGTGATTGCTTGAACAACCCGACGCCGTTGCTGCCGGCCATTCCGCCGAACATGCCGCAGGTCAAGCCCAACCGTTTCCTGCGCTGGCTGGCGCGCTGCACGCTGCGCATGGGCGGCTGGAAAGTGACCGGTACGCTGCCGAACGTTCCCAGGCTGGTCTTCATCATCGCTCCGCATTCGTCCAACTGGGACGGGCTGTGGGGCATGGCCGCCAAGATCGCACTGGGCATGAAAGTGAAGGTGCTGGGCAAGGCCTCGCTGTTCTGGTGGCCACTGGGCCCGCTGCTGCACAAGCTGGGCGTGATCCCGCTGGATCGCAGCTCGCCGCAGGGCACTGTCGGCCAGGCCGTGGACCTGCTGCGCAACAACGAGAAGATGTGGTTCGCCATCACCCCCGAAGGCACCCGCAAGGCCGTGAAGGACTGGAAGGCCGGCTTCCTGAAGATTGCGCGGATGGCCGACGTGCCGATYCTGGCCGCGTATTTCCACTACCCGGAAAAGACCATCGGCATCGGCCCGCTGTTCACGCCGACCGGCGATGATGCCGCAGACATGGCGACCATCCGCGAGTTCTACCGGCCCTGGATCGGCAAGACCCGCGGCACGGTCTGAGCCAGCCGCTGCTGGCAGCGTAGACGCCACGTCCGGCACATGCCGGGCGCCCGTGACAGGAGTAGGGTGGACGGCTGCCATCCCGTACCGTCTGCCCAAGGAGCGTTTTACATGTCGCGTACCGTAGTCCTGGCCGCCGCCATCAGCCTGGCGCTGGCGGCCTGTTCCGGCAAGGAGTCCACCCCCGTGTCCGAAGCCCAGAATGCACCGGCCCAGCAGCCGGCCGAAGCCTCCACCAATCCGCTGCTGACCGCCAGCAGCCTGCCGTTCCAGGCACCGCCGTTCGACAAGATCAAGGACAGCGATTACCTGCCGGCGTTCGAAGAAGGCATGCGCCAGCATCTGGCCGACGTGCGCAAGATCGCCGACAGCGCCGAGCCGGCCACCTTCGACAACACCATCGTGGCGATGGAGCGCAGCGGCGAGACCCTGACCCGCGTGTCGCGCATCTTCTTCGGCCTGGTCCAGGCCGACACCAACGATGCCCGCCAGAAGATCCAGGAAGAAGTGGCGCCGAAGCTGGCCGCGCACCAGGACGAGATCAACCTCGATCCGAAGCTGTTCGCGCGCGTGAAGTCGCTGTACGACCAGCGTGAGACGCTGGGCCTGGATCCGGTGCAGAAGCGCCTGGTCGAGCATTACTACGACGGCCTGGTGCGCTCGGGCGCGCAGCTGTCCGACGCCGACAAGGCGAGCCTGCGCAAGCTMAACGTGGAAGAAACCACGCTGKCCACCCAGTTCCACACCCGMCTGGTSGCYGCMACSGCCGCSGSTGCGGTSGTGGTSGACGACAAGGCCAAGCTGGCCGGCCTGGACGAGGGCGCGGTCAACAATGCCGCCGCGGCCGCCAAGGACCGCAAGCTGGATGGCAAGTTCCTGCTGCCGCTGCAGAACACCACCCAGCAGCCGGTGCTCGGTTCGCTGACCGACCGCGACCAGCGCGCCGCCGTGCTGAAGGCTTCGGAAACCCGTGCCGAGCGTGGCGATGCCAACGACACCCGGCAGACCGTGCAGCGCCTGGCCCAGCTGCGTGCGCAGAAGGCCAAGCTGCTCGGCTTCGACACCTTCGCCGACTACCAGCTGGGCGACCAGATGGCCAAGACCCCGGCGGCCGCACTGAAGCTGCTGACCGACACCGTGCCTGCCGCCACCGCCAAGGCGCGTGCCGAAGCCGGTGAGATCCAGAAGGTGATCGACGCCCAGAAGGGTGGTTTCCAGGTGGCCGCCTCGGATTGGGATTTCTACGCCGAGCAGGTGCGCAAGGCCAAGTACGATCTGGACGAGTCGCAGATCAAGCCGTACTTCGAGCTGGACAACGTGCTGCAGAACGGCGTCTTCTACGCCGCCACCCAGCTGTACGGCATCACCTTCAAGCCGCGCACCGACATTCCGACCTACAACCCGGACATGAAGGTGTACGAAGTGTTCGACAAGGACGGCACCTCGMTGGCCCTGTTCTACWSCGACTACTTCAAGCGTGACAGCAAGTCCGGTGGCGCCTGGATGGACGTGTTCGTCGAACAGGACGGCCTGACCGGTGCCAAGCCGGTGGTCTACAACGTCTGCAACTTCACCAAGCCGGCCGCCGGCCAGCCTGCGCTGATCAGCTTCGACGACGTCACCACGATGTTCCATGAGTTCGGCCATGCACTGCATGGCATGTTCTCGAACGTGAAGTACCCGTCGATCGCCGGTACCGCCACCTCGCGCGATTTCGTCGAGTTCCCGTCGCAGTTCAACGAGCACTGGGCGCTGGACCCGAAGGTGTTCGCCAACTACGCCAAGCACTACAAGACCGGCGAAGCGATGCCGCAGGAACTGGTCGACAAGATCCTCAAGGCGCGCAGCTTCAACCAGGGCTATGCGACCACCGAGTACCTGTCGGCGGCACTGCTCGACCTGGCCTGGCACACGCAGAAAGCCGATGCCCCGCTGCAGGACGTCGGCGCCTTCGAAGCGGGCGCGCTGAAGAAGTTCAAGGTCGATCTGCCGCAGGTGCCGCCGCGTTACCGCACCACCTACTTCGACCACATCTGGGGTGGCGGTTACTCGGCCGGCTACTACGCCTACTTCTGGGCGGAAGTGCTGGACCATGACGCCTACCAGTGGTTCACCGAACACGGTGGCCTGACCGCCGCCAACGGCCAGGAATTCCGCGACAAGATCCTCTCGCGCGGCAACAGCGTGGAGCTGTCGACCCTGTACCGCGATTTCCGCGGCAAGGACCCGTCGGTGGAGCCGCTGCTGAAGTTCCGCGGCCTGAAGTAAGCGCGGCCTGAAGTACGAAAAACAAAACGGCGGGGGAAACCCCGCCGTTTTTCGTTGTGTCGATGCCATCGACAGATTCTGCAGTTTGCCGCTCATCCACGCATGGCGTGGATCTACTGCAGTTCGCGGAAATCTGTCGAAGGCGGGTGGCTCCGGTTGCGGGGGTGTCCGCGGCATGGATGCCGCGGCCAAGCCCCCATGGACGGGTTTACGGCGTCCCCYGCMAYCGGACCCACCCCGCCATTCCACAGGAAACCTGCTTTTGCTTTCGGCAGTTGCCGTTGCCCTTGCCTCTGCGGGTGCCGGGCGGCAGCCCGGCCGATACCCCTCAGGCTGGCTGGCCGAGCTGTGCCGGCGCGCGCATCAACGTGTCACGCGGCAGTTCGCCGAACACTTTCCGGTAGTTGTCGGCAAAGCGGGAAAGATCCCACAGCCCGCAACTGAGGGCGATGGCCTTGACCGAGCGCCGGTTGGAATCGGCCATCGACAGGCTGCGGCAGGCCGCGCACAGCCGCAGCATCGACAGGTAGCGATTGGGCGAGGTGCCGAACAGATCCTCGAACGCATAGCGCAGGCCACGCTCGCTGACGCCGGCGGCATCGCAGATTTCATTCATGTAGATATTGCGGCGAAGATTGAGGCGCATGAAGTTCTCCGCCCGCTGCGCGATCAGGTAATGCGTGCGGCGGGCGCGGCTGCAACTGGGCCGATCGGCTGGGCCGGCACCGAGCAGCGCCTGGACATGCTCGTGCAGCAGGCGCTCGGTTTCTTCCGGCTGCAGCCCACCACCCTGCCCCAGCTGCGCGTGCAGTTGCTGGTAATGGCGTACCAGCGGCATCGCATCATCGCCAAGGTTGAACAGTGAAAGCGCCTGCCCCGCCGGTGGCGTGCTGCGCAGGCTCAGCTCGGTCAACTTGCGCTGCACGCGCGCGACCGGCACCAGCATCAGCGTCATCTGGGTACCAGGGCTGAGAGTGAATTCACTGATGCCTTCGGGCATCACGGTCAAGGCCATGCCCGGCGTCAGCGGCACGCCATGGCACCAGCTCAATGCATCATCGGTGGTGTGCAGGTAGCCGAGCATTGCCCAGTCCGGCGGCAGCATGAAACGGCCGCGGCAGTGGAAGCCACAGGTGATGCTGCAGAACAGGGCTTCCTCGTGAACGCGCGAAGCAAATGCCGCGCGCGGACCATTGCCATCCAGCAGCAACAGTTCCACGTCGCACACGCGGAGCACGCCGCTCAGCGTGGCCAGGTCGATTGACCTGAGAT
>NZ_JBFTNR010000299.1:0-4760 GCF_056665995.1 Stenotrophomonas sp. 05L44_2 | reverse complement strand
GTGGTGCATCAGCTGCGCATCAGCGGCGAACGCGAAGTGCCGTCGATCAAAGTGGGCGAGTTCGTGATGAACGAACTGCGCAAGCTTGACCATGTCGGTTATGTGCGTTTCGCCTCGGTCTATCGCAGCTTTGAGGACGTGGCCGATTTCCGCGAAGAAATCGAGAAGCTCGAACGCGACCTGCCTTCCAGCACCGAGCAACTGCAACTGCTGGGCGATGTGATTGCCCTCACCAAGAAAAAGAAGGGCTGACGGCCTCTGCTTCGGTAGCCGCCAACCTTGGTTGGCGCCGTGCCGCCCATCCACGCATGGCGTGGATCTACTGGGCTCTGCCAACCTTGGTTGGCGCCGTGCCGCCCATCCACGCATGGCGTGGATCTACTGGGCTCTGCCAACCTTGGTTGGTGCCGTGCCGCCCATCCACGCATGGCGTGGATCTACTGGGCTCTGTCAACCTTGGCTGGCACCGTGCTGACGGCGGTACCATGGCGGCATGAGCATATCGTTCACCGTCCTTGACCACCTGCACATGGCCGCCGCATTGCGGCTTGCCGAACGCGGTGCCTATACCACCCGTCCCAATCCGATGGTCGGCTGTGTGATCGCCCATGGCGAGCGCGTGGTCGGGCAGGGCTGGCACCAGCGCGCTGGCGGCCCGCATGCCGAAGTGTTCGCCCTGCGCGAAGCGGGCGGCGACGCGCGCGGTGCCACCGCCTACGTCACCCTGGAACCCTGCGCGCATTACGGCCGTACGCCGCCGTGCGCACTGGCGCTGATCGAGGCCGGCGTGTCGCGCGTGGTCGCGGCGATGCGCGACCCGTTCCCGAAAGTCGATGGCGGTGGTTTCGACCTGCTGCGCGACGCCGGCATCGAGGTCGCCGAGGGCTTGATGGCGGCACAGGCGCGGGAACTCAACAAGGGCTTCCTGTCGCGCGTGGAGCGCGGTCGTCCGTGGCTGCGGGTGAAGCTGGCCGCCAGCCTCGATGGCCGTACCGCGATGGCCGACGGCAGCTCGAAGTGGATCACCGGCCCCGCCGCTCGCGAAGATGTGCAGCACTGGCGCGCGCGCGCTGGCGCGATCCTCACCGGCGCCGACACCGTGATCGCCGACGACCCGATGCTGACCGTACGCCTGGCTGACACTGAAGTCATGCCGCCCCTGCGCGTCGTCCTCGATTCACGCCTGCGCTCGCTGGAATGCAGCCGTGTGCGCGAGGGTGGGGCGCCCACGCTGTACCTGCACGATGCAATGATCAGCCCGCCCGACGCCGCCGACGCGGCCTTTGCCAGCGTAGCCGTCCGCCACGGTCGCCTTGATCTGGGCGCGGTGTTGGCACTGCTGGCCGAGCGCGGCATCAACGAGGTGCACACCGAAGCCGGTGCAACCCTGGCCGGCGCGCTGGTGCGTGGTGGCTGGGTGGACGAGTTGCTGATGTACCAGGCGCCAACACTGCTGGGCGACAGCGGCCGCCCGTTGCTGGCCGACCTCGGCATCGACGTGATGGACCAACAGCGTCGATTGCATGTGGTCGACCAGCGCCAAGTGGGGGATGATCTGAGGTTGCTGTTGCGGGTGTAAGGCGAGACGTTCATCCACGCATGACGTGGATCCACCTTGCCCTGGTAGATGCCGACCTTGGTCGGCGCATTTGCTTCAAGTGCCCGGACACTCTGCCAGCGGAATCTGCACAGTTCAGAGGTATCCTCATCCACCCCGCGTGCGTCCCACACATCCAGCGGTAGCAGCCCCGCCAGCACCTGCAGGGTGTATGCCTGCTCGGGCGAGGGAGCAGCAGCAGATGTGTTCCACCACAGAACGCCCAGCAGGAAGCACAGGTGTCTCCTCGGCGCTGCCAATCGACCGCTCGTTGCTCCTGCCGCCATCAGTGCGTCTGCTTGGATGATTCGTTGTCACGTTTGGCTCCGCGGATCACGTTGAAGCGAAACACCGCCTCAACGGCGCCGCCCTCATCGCGACCGTTACGGTGTGCGGGCAGGTAACACCACTCCTGTGCGGCGTCCATCGCGGCAGCTTCCAGCAGGGCATTGCCACTGGACTGCACCACACGAACATCCAGAAGGCGGCCACCCGCGTCTACTTGCATCTGCAGGCGCACCATGCCGCTTTCGCGAGCCCTAACGGGAAAAACAACCCGGCGCGCAGCGCGGGTGGTGGGCTCGATCGAGACGCTGTCGCCGCGCTCGGTGAATACACTGCAGTCGGCGCGTGCGGTGAAGGTCCGGGTCGGCGTTGAGGCAAAGCGCTGCAGGCAAGTCACAACGTCGTCGTCTTCCCTGCAACCTGGCTTCTCGGTCTGCAGGCGACTCTGGGTCTGCTCGGGCCCGACTCCGCCGGCGGGTGGCGGTGCGCATGCGCCCAGTCCGGCCAGCGCAGACAGAAGAACCGTGCTGCGCAGATTCACTCGGTCACCGGCCCCGCAGGCGGCTCACTGCGATAGCCTTCCCACAGCGCGCGGTTCCGTTCATGGGTTCCCCGGCAATAGGCAGCGGCCAGCTCCGGCCCCAGCGTTCTCACCTTTTCTTCCACGGCATCCTGCAGGGTGGTGCCACGTTGCAGCGGGCTATCCGGATCATAGCGTTCGGCGAACTTCAGTTGAGCATCCAACATCAGGTCGCATACGGGAATGCCAGAGTACGCGGTGACCGCTTCCGCCTCGATCCGCTCGTCCCATGCCTGGAAGGGCATCAGCTGTTTCAAGAGCTCCAGCCCAAGAAGGCCCATGTCGATACTGGCCCATGGTCCGTTGTCGCCAACGCGCGAGAATTCCGCTCGCGCCTCGTACCTGGTGTCAGGCGCATCGCGCAGAATGGCTGCATACGTTTGCAGGAATGCCTTGGCCCCCTCCAAGCTCTGCTCTCCTGAGCGATGTCGTGCCTTGGCGTCACGGTAGGCCCCAAACGCAGCGGAAACATCGGGAAGCGTGCAGTGGTAGTCCACGATGCCGCGTTCGGACGAGTTGCTCTTTTCGATTCTGTCGGCAAGGCAGTGGATGGTCTTGCGACGTGCGCTGATGATGCTGGCTGCAGGCTCCTCGAAACCAGCCGCCAGATTTTCGAAAGCGTACAGCTCGTCGACGATGTCGGCGATGTCGCTTGCATCTGCCGTGCGAAGGCTGTTGCGCAGAGCGGCTTTGGCCTTCTCATCATTCTGGGTAATGACGCGCGCATGCGCATCGAAGGAATCTTCCAGCGAAAGTGCGGCGGGCGCCGCGGTAGCAGCCGCGAGGGGAGTGCCCAGCAGCAGGGCAAGAATCGGCTTCAACATGTCAGCACTTGGTCGATCGGAACGATGCCCGAGGATCTCGGGGAGCAGTTCCTGCGTCCATGCAATTAGTCTGAAAAACTGGACCCATGCTTCCGAAGCACGCCGCCGAGAAGATTTGAAAACTTTCCTATTCTTCTACGCGGAGCCGGCGGGCACAGTGGTGGGCCGTTTTTTGCAGGCCAGTGCATTGTCGCGTTCATATCGAGTCCTCGCGTTGTCTGTGCTTCTTCCTCTGGCCCTTCTGGTTCCAGCGACATCCTTGGCCAATGACGACCGTGAAGAACCCCTTGATGAACTGACCGTTGAGCAGGCCCTGCATGATCTGGTAGCCGTCATCGAGTGCCGTGCGCCGGCTGCGGTCAAGAAGCCTGTGCGTCGCAACCTGTGGCGGGTCGCACTGGGTGGAGAACCTCCGCAGGCGGCCTTTCGCGACTGGGAGGTAGGCAAGCAGGCCAACCCTTCATTGCACGAAGTGGAACTGCCGGCCCCCATTACTGCTTTCGGCCATTCGATCCGCCGCATCGCCGTCCTCTCTGGCGCCACGATGGCCATCATCGATGGCATACCGTTGGACGAAATATCGCGGCAGTTGGAGCTGCACCCGCTAAGCGTCAGTATGGCCCCGCATATTCGCCAGAGGACTCTGTCGCTGCGTAATAGCGGTGATGGCGGACTGCATACGCGCTTGTTGGTGGCATCGCGGATATCCACGCATCCGGACGCCATCCTGGTTGGGTGCGAAGAGGGCTTCGACACGCGCGCTGAGCAGTTGCGCAGGCGTGGCAAGGAGCCAGATGTGGTGTTCGCCCCGGGCATGGACATCGCCACCGAGCTGGACGATGTGCTGACCTGCAAGGCCGATGCGCTGCGCAACTACACTGCCGGTTGGGCGGTGGGCATGTCTGCACATACCTCTGACGCGCGCTTCAAAGGCTGGAAGGATGGGGAGGACGAGGACGGCCATCGCTGGTGGACGCCGCCGGCGCCGGTCATGATCGCCGGCAGGCCTGTCTCGCGTTTCATGAAGGTCGGTCAGACCCTCTATGCAGAACTTGATGGAAACATTGCCGGGKACCTGGCAGGCGAATGGGATCTCCCTCCGTATGAGGGCTGGGACGACGTCGCCTTCGTCGGCTTCCACGATACCGACACTGCCGCCGATGGCTGGCTGGAGAACCGCGCACGCATCGCGCGCGATTGGAGGCCCGGCAAAACGCTGCATGGCTGTGAGTACCTGCAGTATCGACCGGAGTTCGGCGAGGATCCAGATGATGATGACGAAGAATGACGATGGCGCGGAATCGCTGGGCGCCGTCCGGTATTGCAAGTGTGTACGCACGGGTCGCTCCACATCATCGCGGTGATCGGGCGCGGCCAAGTGGGCGACGACCTGCGCCTGCTGCTGCGGCCATGAAAAAGGGGGCGGAGGGAATTAAGTTCTTTTTTGCCACAAACGACATAATCCTCTCCGTCC
>NZ_JBFTNR010000298.1:0-5251 GCF_056665995.1 Stenotrophomonas sp. 05L44_2 | reverse complement strand
GTGCTCAACACCGCCGCGTTCCCGATGCCGGCGGMCAAGAAGATGCCGTGGCAGATCGCGCTGGGCCGGCACTGGAAGATCGGCGAGTGGATCATCCGCACCTTCAATGCGTTCTCCTCCGGTGCCTCGTGGCTGGGCGTGGAGCGGAAGATGCCGGCCGATGTGCGCCGCGCCTACGTGTCGCCGTACAACAGCTACGCCAACCGCATCAGCACCATCCGCTTCATGCAGGACATTCCGCTGTCGCCGGCCGACAAGGCGTGGTCACTGCTGGAGCGCGCCGGCAAGGCGCTGCCGTCGTTCGCCGATCGTCCGGCCTTCCTCGGCTGGGGCCTGCGTGATTTCGTGTTCGACCACCACTTCCTGAAGGGCTTCCAGGCGGCGTTGCCGAAGGCGCAGGTGCATGCCTTCGAGGATGCCGGCCACTACGTGCTGGAAGACAAGCATGAAGTGCTGGTGCCGGAGATCCGGGCGTTCCTGGACGCGGGGTTCATGATGTTGCCGGCCAGCGGCCGGCACTACCACTACGCCGCGATTGGCGCCTGTGGCGAGGGGCTGTTGCCGTTGTCGTCCGGGTGGTCGTCGTCGTTGTCCGCACCGTCGCGCCAGCGCCAGTCGGCCAGGGTCAGCGGATCCAGCCCATAGGCGATGCGGGCCTTGTCGCACTGCGGGCTGGCCTTGCCGTACTCCCACGATGCATCCACCTCGCGGCACACGCTGGGGCGGTTGGGGTGGATCGTGCAGCGCGAATAGACGCCGATCTGGGCGTCCAGCGCCACGCAGCGCACCGGCTTGGAATGGGTGCCGCGCATGCACAGGCGGTGCGGGTCGAGCACCTCGGTGAGCTGGTGCGGCACGCCGCCGGGGGTGACCTCGTCCGATTCCATCCAGTGGAAGGCCACGCGGTACTGGGTGCAGCAGGCGCCGCAGGTCATGCAGGGATGTTGCATGGGCAAGCCGCCTCGGGCGGCATCGGGAAAGGGACGAGGATGCGGATTTTCCACGCTGGCGGCCGCCGCGCAAGAAATTCCGTAAGCGGCGACAATGAACGGATGAACCGATCCTGCAACATCGCCGCGCGGCTGCCCGAGCTGGCGCGTGAACGCCCCGACCAGATCGCCATCCGCTGCCCGGGCCGCCGCGGCGCCGGCAACGGCATGGCGGCCTACGACGTGACCCTGGATTACCGCCAGCTGGACGCCCGCAGCGATGCGATGGCGGCCGGCCTGGCTGGCTACGGCATCGGCCGTGGGGTGCGCACGGTGGTGATGGTGCGGCCGTCGCCGGAGTTCTTCCTGTTGATGTTCGCCCTGTTCAAGCTGGGCGCGGTGCCGGTGCTGGTCGATCCCGGCATCGACAAGCGCGCGCTGAAGCAGTGCCTGGACGAGGCACAGCCGCAGGCCTTCATCGGCATCCCGCTGGCCCACGTGGCGCGGCTGGCGCTGCGCTGGGCGCCTTCGGCGACCCGTCTGGTCACGGTTGGCCGCCGCCTGGGCTGGGGCGGTACCACGCTGGCCGCGCTGGAGCGTGCCGGCGCCAACAGCGGCCCGATGCTGGCCGACACCGATGGCGAGGACACGGCGGCGATCCTGTTCACCAGCGGCTCCACCGGCGTGCCCAAGGGCGTGGTCTACCGCCACCGCCACTTCGTCGGCCAGATCGAGCTGCTGGGCAGCGCCTTCGGCATGGAGGCGGGCGGGGTGGACCTGCCGACCTTCCCGCCGTTTGCGCTGTTCGATCCGGCACTGGGCCTGACCTCGGTGATTCCGGACATGGACCCGACCCGGCCGGCCCAGGCCGACCCGGCGCGCCTGCATGACGCCATCCAGCGTTTCGGCGTGACCCAGCTGTTCGGCTCGCCCGCGCTGATGCGGGTCCTGGCGCGGCACGGGCGGCCGTTGCCGACGGTGACCCGGGTGACCTCGGCCGGTGCGCCGGTGCCGCCGGACGTGGTTGCCACCATCCGCAGCCTGCTGCCGGCCGATGCCCAGTTCTGGACACCGTATGGCGCCACCGAGTGCCTGCCGGTGGCGGTGGTCGAGGGGCGCGAGCTGGAGCGTACGCGCGCGGCCACCGAGGGCGGTGCCGGCACCTGCGTCGGCAGCGTGGTCGCACCGAACGAGGTGCGCATCATCGCCATCGACGATGCGCCGCTGCCGGACTGGTCGCAGGCGCGCGTACTGGCCGTGGGCGAGATCGGTGAGATCACCGTGGCCGGGCCGACCGCCACCGATAGTTATTTCAACCGTCCGCAGGCGACGGCGGCGGCGAAGATCAGCGAAACCCTGGYCGATGGCAGCGTCCGCATCGTGCATCGCATGGGCGATGTCGGCTACTTCGATGCGCAGGGACGGCTGTGGTTCTGTGGCCGCAAGACCCATCGCGTGGAAACCGCCCACGGACCGCTGTACACCGAACAGGTCGAGCCGGTGTTCAACACCGTACCCGGCGTGGCACGCACTGCGCTGGTGGGCGTCGGCGCGGCCGGTGCGCAGGTGCCGGTGCTGTGCGTGGAGCTGCAGCGTGGCCAGTCCGACAGCCCTGCTCTGCGCGAGGCGCTGCATGCCACGGCCGCTGCGCGTCTGCCCGAGATGAAGCTGGAACACGTGCTGATGCATCCGGCGTTCCCCGTCGATATCCGTCACAACGCCAAGATCGGCCGCGAGAAGCTCGCCGTCTGGGCACGCGCCGAACTGGAGAAGCGCGCATGAAGATCCTGGTCACCGGTGGTGGTGGTTTTCTTGGCCAGGCGCTGTGCCGTGGCCTGGTCGAACGTGGCCACCAGGTGCTGGCGTTCAACCGCAGCCACTACCCGGAACTGCAGGCGCTGGGCGTGGGCCAGATCCGCGGTGACCTGGCCGATCCGCAGGCGGTGCTGCATGCGGTGGCCGGCGTCGATGCGGTGTTCCACAACGGTGCCAAGGCGGGTGCGTGGGGCAGCTATGACAGCTACCACCAGGCCAACGTGGTCGGCACCGACAACGTCATCGCCGCCTGCCGTGCGCATGGCATCGGCAGGCTGGTCTACACCTCCACGCCCAGCGTGACCCACCGCGCCACGCACCCGGTGGAAGGACTGGGTGCGGACGAAGTGCCGTATGGCGAGGATTTCCAGGCGCCGTACGCGGCGACCAAGGCGATTGCCGAACAGCGCGTGCTGGCGGCCAATGACGCGAGCCTGGCGACTGTGGCGTTGCGTCCGCGGTTGATCTGGGGCCCGGGCGACCAGCAGCTGGTGCCGCGCTTGGCCGATCGTGCACGCGCTGGCCGTTTGCGCCTGGTGGGCGATGGCAACAACAAGGTCGATACCACTTACATCGACAACGCCGCGCTCGCGCATTTCCTCGCCTTCGAGGCGCTGGCACCGGGCGCGGCCTGCGCCGGCAAGGCGTACTTCATTTCCAATGGCGAGCCGCTGCCGATGCGCGAGCTGGTCAACAAGCTGCTGCAGGCGGTGGGCGCTCCAACCGTGGACAAGGCGATCAGCTTCAAGACGGCGTATCGGATCGGCGCGATCTGCGAGCGGCTGTGGCCGCTGCTGCGCCTGCGYGGCGARCCGCCGMTGACSCGCTTCCTGGCCGAGCAGCTGTGCACGCCGCACTGGTACAGCATGGAGCCAGCGCGCCGTGATTTCGGCTACGTGCCGCAGGTCAGCATCGAAGAAGGGCTGCGACGACTGAAGGCCGCATCATGACGGCGGCATCACCGCGCTGAAGCCTTCATTACGCGCAGAGATCGCCATCACCGGTTGCACACCGGCAGATGCGCAGGATGGACACAACGCCACCCACGGCCGACCACCTGCGAGGAGCACCATGCTGCATTACGCCGTCATTTTCTTTGTCATTGCCATCATCGCCGCCGTGCTCGGTTTCTCCGGCATCGCCGGTGCCGCCAGCAACATCGCCTGGATCCTGTTCGTGGTGTTCCTGGTGCTGGCGGTGATCTCGATGTTCCGCAAGCGCACATGACCGCTTGAGCAGTAGTGCCGGCCGCTGGCCGGCAACCTCGATTACCCGGGGTTGCCGACCGGCGGCCGGCACTGCCGAAGCGCGGTCAGCGCACCGCGCTGTGCAATCGGCGATCGGCGTCGTGCCGTTCCATCGCCAGTTCGATCAGGCGCGTGATCAGCGCCGTGTAGCCCACGCCACTGGCGCCCCACAGCTTCGGATACATGCTGATGCGGGTGAAGCCGGGCAGCGTGTTGACCTCGTTGATGACGATCCGACCATCCGCGGTCAGGAACACATCCACGCGCGCCATACCGGCGCATTCCAGTACCTGGTACGCCTGAAGCGCGATGTCCTGGATACGCGCCTGCGTYGCCGCGTCGATYGCGGCCGGCACCACCACTTCRGCGCCRTCTTCGTTGATGTACTTGGTGTCGTAGGCRTAGAACTCRTCGTGCAGYACSACCTCGCCACAGATGCTGGCCTGCGGCCGCTCGTTGCCGAGCACCGCGCATTCGATCTCGCGGCCGACCACGGCCGATTCCACCAGAACCTTGTGGTCGTAGCGCAGCGCAGTCTGCAATGCCTCGGCGAAACCGTCGGCGTCCTTGACCTTGCTCACGCCCACCGATGAGCCCTGGTTGGCCGGCTTCACGAACAGCGGCAGGCCGAGTGTCGCGATCAGGGCATCGACATCGACCGTATCGGCTTCATGGCGGCGGATGCAGACCCACGGCGCCACCTGCAGGCCGGCATCGCGCAGCAGGCGCTTGGTTACATCCTTGTCCATGGCTACCGCCGAACCCAGTACCGGCGAGCCGACGAAGGGCAGGTTGGCCATGCGCAGCAGGCCCTGCAGCGCACCGTCCTCGCCCAGCGGACCGTGCACGATCGGCAGCACCACATCGATCTGCCCCAGCGCGCTGCCCGCATCGGTCGGTTGCAGCTGGGCCTGCTCGGTGCCGGGCAGAACCGCCAGCGCGGTACCGGAAGGATGCAGGGCGATGCGCGCCGGATCCTCGGCATTGAGCAGGAAGGTGTCCGGCTGGCTCAGGTGCCACTGGCCCTGCTTGTCGATGCCGATCAGCACCGGTTCGAAGCGCTCGCGGTCGAGCGCGTCGAGAATGTTCTTCGCCGACTGCAGCGAAACTTCGTGTTCGGAAGACCTGCCACCGAAGATGATGCCAACCCGTGTCCGTGCCATGGAAATGCGATGTCCTGTGCGTTGCGTGGTTCCATAGCATGAACCTTCATCGGCCTTCCGCGTGAGGCACAGATGAACCAGAAATCCATCCACGCAT
>NZ_JBFTNR010000297.1:0-4765 GCF_056665995.1 Stenotrophomonas sp. 05L44_2 | reverse complement strand
CGACCGGCACGGCCTGCGCGCCGTAGGCACCCACCTGCACCGGCGTTGCCTTCAATGCACCGTTGGACGGATTGACCACCCACACGCTGGCCTTGCCATCACTGCCGCGCAGCACAGCCGCCAGCGGCAGCTGCAACGCACCACTGCGCCCGGCGGTGGCAAACACCCGCGCACTCTGGCCCAGTTCCACTTCGCTCAGTGCTTCCGGCGCCAGGCTCACGCGCGTGGCATAGGTGCGCGCCTGTGCATCGGCGGCCGGGGCGATCTCGCGCAGGGTGCCCGGCAGCAGCTGGCCCGGACGGTTCCACAGTTCCACCTGCACCGACTGGCCAACCTTGTAGTCGCGGATGCTGCTTTCCGGCAGCGCGATCAGCACCTCACGGCCACCATCGGCGGCCAGGGTGAACACCGTCTGCCCCGCGCTCACGACCTGGCCGGCTTCGGCCTGGCGGCTGGCGATCACGCCATCGGCGGGCGCGCGCAGCTGCGCGTACTCGGCCTGGTTGCGGGCCACGGCGAGGTTGGCCCGGGCGGCGTTGGCCTGGCCCTGTGCAGCCTTGAATGCCGCCGTCTGCTGGTCCAGTGCCGAGCGGCTCACCAGCTGGTCTTCCGCCAGCTTGGCATAGCGCTTCTGGTCATCGCGCGCGCGCACCAGGTCTGCTTCCGCCGCCGCCAGCTGCGCCTGCGACGCCGCCGCCTGCGAGGCGTAGTCGGCCGCATCCAGCTCGGCCAGCAGCTGGCCCTTCTTCACCCGCTCGCCTGCGTCGACGAAGCGCCTGACCAGGTTGCCGCCAACCCGGAACGACAGTGGGCTTTCCTGGCGGGCACGCACCTCGCCGGGGTAGGCGGCCGCGGCCTGTCCATCCTGCGTGGTGGGATGCACCACCAGCACCGGGATGGCCGCCGCCGGCTCGGCGGCCTGCTTGCCGCACGCTGCCAACACCRCGACCAGTACGCCTACGCCCAACCAACGCATGTTTTTCATGAGGTACAGGACCTGAAAAGAAATCCGGGGGGAACGCGCCGGCAACATACTGTTGCAACGCGGACATTAGTGAACCAGTCGGTATAGTATAAATATCGAACCGCTTGGTCTAGTATTAGCGGAATGAGTTCTCCCACTTCCCGAAAGCCGACGGCCAAGCCCGCTGCCAAGGCTGCCGGTCCCGGGCGCCCCAAGGATCTGGGCAAGCGCGCGGCAATACTCGAGGCAGCCAAGACACTGTTCATCGAACAGGGCTACAGCGGCGTGAGCATGGACAGCATTGCTGCCCAGGCCGGCGTCTCGAAGCTGACCGTTTACAGCCATTTCGGCGACAAAGAGACCCTGTTCTCCGAAGCTGTGCAGTCCAAGTGCATCGAGATGCTGCCCGACGCGCTGTTCGTGGCCGACGTCGAAGGCCCCCTGCGTGACCAGTTGCTGGGCATCGGCATGGCGTTCTTCGAGATGATCACCTCCGACGCGGCCCTGTCGATCCAGCGGATGATGATGGCGCCGGAGACCGACGAGCGCCTGCGCGAACTGTTCTGGCAGGCGGGCCCGCAACGCACCTGCGAGGCACTGGCCGACTTCATGCGTTCGCGTGCCGAGCGCGGCGAACTGGATATCCCGGACTGCTACATCGCCGGCCAGCAGTTCCTGACCCTGGTGAAGGGCGAAGTGCACATGCATATGATGTGCGGCATGCCACTGTCCCCCGTCGAGACCGATGCTGCGATCCATGTGGCCGCCAGTGTGGATTTCTTCCTGCGCGCCTACGCGCCGCGGGGGGCTGGGAATGCTGGATAACCAAAACTGAACGAACCGGAGGTCGCGATGACTTCCGGCACTGCGACCCCGGCCACCCCGCAGCTGATGCTCTGGGCGCGCCGCCGGCCTCCGGCACCGGTAAAATGGCCGGCCCACTGCGCTGGATTTGAACCTCATGACGATTGATTACGCCCACGCCCGCGAACTGATGGTGGAACAGCAGATCCGTCCCTGGGACGTGCTGGACATCAAGGTGCTCGACGTCCTGGCCCGCCTGCCGCGCGAGGCCTTCGTCGCCGACGCGCACCGGGCGCTGGCCTATGCCGATGTCGAACTGCCGATCGGCAACGGCCAGAAGATGATGAAGCCGGTCATCGAGGGCCGTACCCTGCAGGCACTGGATCTGCAGCCGGGTGACGAAGTGCTGGAAATCGGCACCGGCAGCGGCTTCCTGTCGGCCTGCATCGGCGCGCTGGCGCGCGACGTGCTGAGCCTGGAAATCGACCCGGAACTGGCCGCCGCTGCGCGCGCCCGCCTGGATGCCACCGGCCTCGGCACCAACGTGCGCGTGGAAGTGGCCGATGGCCTGGCCTGGCAGACCRAACGCCGCTTCGACGTGATCTGTGTCACTGGCGCCGTCGACGTGGTGCCGTCACAGTTTGCTTCGTGGTTGCGTCCGGGTGGTCGCCTGTATGTCATCCAGGGCCGTTCGCCGGCGATGGAAGCACTGCTGGTGAAGGCCGATGGCAGCACCGAGTCGCTGTTCGAGACCGATATCGATTACCTGCGTGGTGCCGCCCCGGCCCCCCAGTTCCACCTCTGAGTCCAAGGAAGCCGCAATGATMCGCCGATCCCTCGCTGTTGCGCTGGCCACTGCCCTGCTGCCGTTGTCCGCCCATGCCGCCGACCTGCTGCAGGTCTATGAAATGGCGCGCAATGGTGACCCGCAGCTGTCCGCCGCCGAATCCACCCGGCTGTACGACAAGGAAGGCGCCGTGCAGGCGCGTGCTGCCCTGCTGCCGCAGATCAATGGCCAGGCCCAGTTGAGCCGCACCCGCACCGAAGCCGACCATGACGCCAACTCCGGCACGGTCACCAGCAAGCGCCGCAACTACACGATCGACGGTTCGCAGACGCTGTTCAACTGGACGCAGATCAACAACCTGCGCTCGCAGCGCGAGCTGAGCAAGGCGGCTGATTTCACCCTCGACTCGGCCAACGACAACCTGATCGTGCGCACCTCGGCGGCCTACTTCAACGTGCTGGTGGCGATCGAATCGCTGAACGCCGCACAGACCAATGAAGCGGCCGCGAAGAAGCAGTTCGACTTCGCCGACAAGCGCCTGGAAGTGGGCCTGGCGCCGATCACCGACGTGCACGAGGCCCGCGCCCAGTACGACCAGGCGCGCGCCAACACCATCGTTGCGCAGAACACCCTGGCCGATAACTACCAGGCCCTGACCGAACTGACCGGCCAGCCCGTGGTCAACCTGAAGGGCCTGCCGGCCGATTTCCGGCCGGAAGTGCCGGCCAACCGCGGCAACCTGGACCAGCTGGTGCAGCAGGCGACCACGCAGAATCCGGCGCTGAAGGCGCAGGAGCTGAAGGTCGGTGCCGCCGAAGCCGGCGTGCAGGCCGCCCGTGGCGGTCACTACCCGACCCTGTCGCTGGGCGGCAGCTGGGGCAAGAGCGCGACCTGGGGCGACAGCGTCGGCGCCGGTTCGCTCTCCCCCGATGCACGCACCAACAGCATCGGCCTGACCCTGAGCGTGCCGATCTTCTCCGGCGGCGCCACCCAGTCCGGCGTGCGCCAGGCGCTGGCCCAGCGTGACATCGCCCAGGATGGTTTCGAGCAGCAGAAGCGCGCGCTGGACCGCAACACCCGCAATGCCTACCAGACCCTGGTGCAGGGCATCAGCGAAGTGGAAGCGCGCCGTTTGGCCGTGGTTTCCGCGCAGAGCGCCTACGATGCCTCGCAGGTCGGCCTGGAAGTGGGTACCCGCACCGTGCTGGACGTGATCCAGAACCAGCGCATCCTGTTCTCCGCACAGCTGGATTACGCGCAGGCCCGCTACAACTTCCTGCAGAACCGCCTGCTGCTGAGCCAGGCCGTGGGTGGCCTGGATGTCGCCGAACTGCAGGACATCAACCGCCTGCTGACCCAGGACGCGGGCAACCCGTCGACGACCACGAACTGAGTCGGCGCGACCGGCCTGGTCACAAAGCCACCCGCGAGGGTGGCTTTTTTATTGATTGCAGGTGGCCTGCGGTGTGTGGGGGCGCTAGCGCGAACGCCCGGCGCGCCGACGCAACAGGACGCCTGCCAACACGACCGCCAGCACCACCAGCACCGGTAGAAACAGCCGCGACGTGGCTGCCGGCAACAGGCACAGTGCGGTTGCCACTGGGGAGAGCACCATCGGGATCAGCCGTCGTTCGCCGGCCGCGGCCCGCACCTGCCACTGGCTGCGGGCAACGCCGAGGCACACGGCGGCCAGGACCAGCAGGCCTGCGGGCCCCGGCAACTGTGGAAGCCACTCCTCCGGCAGCGACAGCGCCAACGCCGCCGACAGCACGGTCAGCGCCAGCGTCAGCAGCAAACGCGCACCGGTACCCACTGCGCCGGACTTCGGCGGYCAGACTTCCCTCCCCAGCCGCGCTGCCAACAGCAGCAGCACCAACTGCAGGGCCGCCAGCCCCGCGCCGCCCGCCAACGGCAACAGTGGCAGCAACCACTGCAGCTGCGGGATCCCCTGCAACGCCACCGACAGCGGCCGCGTGCTGGCCAACGCAGCAAACTCGACAAGGCCCGACTGCAGCGCAGCCAGTACCATCAGCCACAACATCGCCATCAGCACCGCTGCGCCAGCGGCTCTGGAAACCTGCGAACGAGGGCGCGGCACCCGCCCGGAAAACCCTGCCAGCAGGCCCGCACCCAGCAGGACGCCGAGCAATGCCACGCCCGCTGCCAGCACGCCACCCAACCCGAAGCGATAGGGCGCGGTAGCCGATGGC
>NZ_JBFTNR010000296.1:0-4773 GCF_056665995.1 Stenotrophomonas sp. 05L44_2 | reverse complement strand
CCATGCCCGGCGAGCACGCGCGGCGTGGCATGGGACAATGCCCTGCCCGCCGCCTGCCGTCCCCGCGATGCTGATTGCCTTCAACAAGCCGTTCAACGTGCTCTGCCAGTTCACCGACCGCAGCGTGCCGCCGCGGCCGACATTGGCCGGCTTCGGTTTGCCGCCGCGCGTCTACGCTGCCGGCCGCCTCGACCATGACAGTGAAGGCCTGCTGCTGCTGACCGACAACGGTACGCTGGCGCACAAGTTGACCGACCCGAAGCACAAGGCGGACAAGCTCTACTGGGTGCAGGTGGAAGGCACGCCCAGCGACGGGCAGCTGCAGCAGCTGCGCGATGGCGTGATGCTCAATGACGGGCCGACGCTGCCGGCGAAAATCGAGCGCCTCGATCCTGCGCCTGAACTGTGGCCGCGCGATCCGCCGGTGCGCTTCCGCAAGACGGTGCCCGACAGCTGGCTGGCGATCACGATCCGCGAGGGGCGTAACCGCCAGGTGCGGCGAATGACCGCTGCGGTGAACCTGCCGACGCTGCGGCTGGTACGCGCTGCAATGGGGCCATACCGGCTGGATGACCTGCAGCCCGGGCAGTGGCGGCAGATCGGCTGAAAAAAAGGCCGGAGGCCTTGCGGCGTCCGACCCTCGTGCAGCGTCATGGGGTCAGAGCCCTTCCTGCGGAAGGGATCCGACCCCGGTCAATCAGGCGTCGCTGCCGATATCGCTGTGCTCGTCGACCACGGTGTCGTTGCGGCGATCGCGCGCGTTGATGCGCTGGGCCTGGCCGTTGACCACATGGCCATTGGCGGCCTTCTTCTTCTGCTGCTTGCGGTACAGCGCATAGCCCAGCAGGCCTACGCCCACGGCAGCTGCCGCGATGGTCACCGCCGGATTGYGGCGGGCGAACTTGGTGGCGACCTTGCCGCCAGTCTTCACCGCGCCAAGGGCGGCACCGGTCTTGATCCAGTCGCTGGCCTGCGGGCCGAGGTGACGCAGGCTGCCGCCCGCGCTCTTCAGGCCATCGCCTGCGGTATGGGCCAGGTCGAGGGCGCGCTCCAGGGCGCGGTCGGTGATTACGGTCAGCTTGCTCATGCGGGGGTGTCCTTGCCTCGGGTCGAAGTCCAGTGTCGCCTGTTGCCCGTAAACGGTATGTCAGTCAGGCGGGCGCGTGGTGTGACTCTACCGCAGCCATTCAGGAACGGGCGGGGTGTCGGCGCGCATCACGTCCCGCGCGGCTTGGCCCGGTGGGTCGCCGTAGCCGTCCAAGGGTCGTCCGGCCACGGGTGGCGCGGGTAACGGCCCTTCATCTCCTTCTTCACCTCGGCGTAGGTGTTCTCCCAGAAATTGCGCAGATCCTGGGTSACCTGCAAYGGCCGGCCRCCCGGCGACAGCAGGTGCAGGGTCAGCGGCACCCGGCCATCGGCGATGCGTGGCGTATCGGCCAGGCCGAACAACTCCTGCAGCTTCACCGCCAGCACCGGCGGCAGCGGCTCGCCGCTTTCGCCGTCCAGCGCGTAGCTGATCGGCCGCTCCAGCCCCGACGGCACGGTGATCCGGGTGGGCGCGTGGCGCTCGACCAGCTGCCGTTGCGACCATTCCAGTGGCGACTTCAGCGCTTCGCCGAAACTGGCCTCGTCCAGTGCATCCAGCCGTGTCCTGCCCGCGAACGCCGGCTGCAGCCACTGCGCACGGTTGGCCAGCAATGCGGCATCACTGCAGTCGGGCAGGCCCAGCTCGGGCATCCAGCGCCGCAGCGATTCCACCCGTGCCTGCCACTGGCGCAGACCGTCGGTCCATGGCAATGCCTGCAGGCCGAGCTCGGCAACGGCGTCGGTGAGTGCCTGCGCCGCCAGCTGCGGATCAACCCGGCCAGCCGAACGGCTGTCCATCACGATGCGGTCGAAGCGTGTTTCGCGCAGCGCGACCAGGGCGCGGCGGGTGTCATCCCAGCGCACCGCGTCTTCGGTCACGAAGCGCTCGGGCCAGTGCCTGCGCAGAAAGCCTTCATCCACCGGTGCGGCGCGCAGCAGCAGCGCGTCGCGCGCCTCGAAGCGCAGTTCGCTGGCCACCAGCCACGGTTCGCCCCGCAGGTCGCTCAGTTCATGCAGGCGGGCGCTGCGGCCGTTGGCCAGCAGGTAACGCAGCGGGTCGTTCGGATGCTGGAAGGCAATGCGGTCGGGGAAGGCATGGGCCAGCAGGTCGCCCAGTTCGTGGGCCTCGATGCTGGCGGGCGGTGTAGCGTCACAACGCAGGCGACGGCGCCACTGTTTGGCAGCGGCATCGATGGCGGCCAGGCCACTGCGATTGGCATCGGCCGGCGCACGGCCGTTGCGGAAGGCCGCCAGTGCGCGCCAGCGTGCGGCCAGTGCATCACCGCCCTGGCGCAATGGGTCACGAGCTTCCAGCAATGCCGCCAGATCGGCGGCCAACGCCTGCGCGCGGGCATCAGCTGCGGCCAGCAGCATCGCGGCCATCCGCGGATGGGTGCCCAGCGCCAGCACGCGACGGCCAAGTGCAGTGATCGCGCCGCTGCTCGACAACGCGCCCAGGCGCTGCAGCAGTTCGCGTGCGGCGGCCATCGGCCCGGTCGGTGGCGGGTCGAGGAAGCGCAGGTCGCTGCTGCCCCAGGCGGCCAGTTCCAGCGCAAGGCCGGCCAGTTCAACCTGGTCGATCTCGGCGCGACGCTGCGGTTCCAGCCGCTGCGACTGCGGCCACAGCCGCCAGGCCACGCCCTCGGCCACGCGCCCGGCACGGCCGGCACGCTGGTCGGCCGAGGCCTGCGCAATGGCGACCACGTCCAGGCGGGTGAATCCACTGTTGGGGTCGTAGCGCGGCTCGCGCGCCTGGCCGCTGTCGATCACCACGCGCACGCCGGGCAGGGTCACCGAGGATTCGGCGACGTTGGTGGCGAGCACCACGCGGCGGCGGCCGTCGCTGGCGGCCTGCAGCACGCGCGCCTGCTGTTCCACCGGCAGTTCACCGTGCAGGGCCAATACGTCCACCGCAGCGCCAGCAAGACTGTCCTGCAGGCCTGCCTGCACGCGTGCGATCTCACGTTGGCCGGGCAGGAACACCAGCAGGTCACCGGGGTGCTCGGCCAGCGCCTGCTGCACCGCGCGTCGCACCTGCAGTTCCAGCGCCTCGTCACGCCGGGCAGGGAAGTGGCTGATTGCCACCGGATAGCTGCGGCCTTCGCTGCTCAGTCGTGGTGCATCGAGGAAGCGCGCCAGGCGTTCGCCATCGAGCGTCGCCGACATCACCAGCAACCGCAGGTCATCGCGCAGCTGCGACTGCACGTCCAGCGCCAGCGCCAGGCCCAGGTCGCCACTGAGGTGGCGCTCGTGGAATTCGTCGAACAGGATCGCGCCCACGGTCTCCAGCATTGGATCGTCCTGCAGCATCCGGGTCAGGATGCCCTCGGTGACGACCTCGATGCGCGTGCGCGCCGATACCTTGTTCTCGAAGCGGATGCGGTAGCCGACGATGCCGCCGACCTCCTCACCGAGCTGGCGCGCCATGAACATCGCGGCACTGCGCGCGGCCACCCGGCGTGGTTCCAGCAGGATGATCCTGCGACCCTCCAGCCACGGCGCATCGAGCAGCGCCAACGGCACCTGGGTGGTCTTGCCCGCGCCAGGCGGGGCTTCCAGCACCAGCCGCGGGTGCACGGCCAGGTGCTGCTGGATCTGCGGCAGCAGCGGAGAGATGGGGAATTGCGGGGCGTTCATCTGCAAAGGATAAGGGGCCATGGCGGGCACGGGTACAATGCGCGGGTTTTCCTGCCTCTGCTGCCCCCATGCATCTGATCGATATCGGCGCCAACCTGACCCACGACTCCTTCGACCGCGACCGCGACGCCGTGCTGGACCGCGCACGCCAGGCCGGTGTGGTGCAGATGATCATCACCGGTGCCAGCCGCGAGCATTCGCCGCTGGCCCTGCAGCTGGCGCAGCAGCACCCGGGCTTCCTGTACGCCACTGCCGGCGTGCACCCGCACCACGCGGTGGAGTACACCGACGAGTGCGATGCGGAGATGCGCGCACTGCACGCCCATGCCGAAGTGGTGGCGGTGGGAGAGTGCGGGCTGGACTACTTCCGTGATTTCTCGCCGCGCCCGGCGCAGCATCGCGCGTTCGAGCGCCAGCTGCAGCTGGCTGCAGACAATGGCAAGCCGCTGTTCCTGCACCAGCGCGACGCGCATGCCGATTTCATGGCACAGATGAAGAACTTCGAAGGCCGCATCGGTCCGGCCGTGGTGCACTGCTTCACCGGCGAGCGCCAGGAGCTGTTCGATTATCTCGACCAGGACTGGTACATCGGCATCACCGGCTGGCTGTGCGACGAGCGCCGTGGCGGTCACCTGCGCGAGCTGGTGAAGAACATTCCGGCCAACCGGTTGATGATCGAGACCGACGCACCGTACCTGCTGCCGCGCACCTTGAAGCCGATGCCGAAGGATCGCCGCAACGAACCGGTGTTCCTGTCGCACATCGTGGAAGAGCTGGCGCGGGACCGTGGCGAGGATGTGCAGACCACGGCCGCAAACGCCACGGCTGCCACGCGTGCGTTCTTCCGGTTGCCGGACGCCGCCTGATCGGCAAACGGTAGTGCCGGCCGCTGGCCGGATCCGGTAGCGCCGGGCCATGCCCGGCGAGCGAAGCGGCAATATCCGTCAGCCGGGAGTGCCCGGATCCGGTAGCGCCGGGCCATGCCCGGCGAGCGAAGCGGCAATATCCGTCAGCCCTTCCCGATACGTTGGAAACCGCGGCGTCCAGCCC
>NZ_JBFTNR010000295.1:0-4776 GCF_056665995.1 Stenotrophomonas sp. 05L44_2 | reverse complement strand
GGATGCACTTGTTGCGGTACTGGCAGTTGACGCGGCCCTGCTCGGGCATCGGCTTGGTGATGTTCGCCGTGCGCGAGTGGATCATGTGCCGGGTTCCTCCGAAGGCCTTCCTGATCCGCGCGGCCACGTCCTTTTCGACGATGTTCAACGGGATCGGCGGCAGGAACTCGCCGTCCGGCAGCACGTCCAGCCCTTCGCGCGTACCGGCGATGCCGGCGAATTTCTCCACATGGTCGTACCAGGATGCGATGTCGGCGTAGCGGATCGGCCAGTCGGTGGCGATGCCGTCCTTCAGGTTCGCCTCAAAATCCAGATCGGAGAAGCGATAGCTCTGACGGCCCCACATCAGCGAACGGCCACCCACGTGGTAGCCGCGGAACCAGTCGAATCGTTTGGTCTCGATGTACGGCGATTCCTGTTCGTCGGCCCACATGCCCTGCAGGTTCTCGGCCAGCGCGTAGTCGCGCATCAGCACCGGGAAGGCCGCCTTCATCGCCTGTGTAGGCCGGTTGCGATGCGGGAAATCCCACGGCTCCTTCATCGCGTTGACGTAGTCCTTGACGTGCTCGATGTTGCGTCCGCGTTCCAGCATCAGGACCTTCAGGCCCTTCTCGGTCAGTTCCTTCGCCGCCCAACCGCCACTGATTCCCGAGCCAACAACAATGGCGTCGTAATGATTGTCTGCCATGGATCTCTYACCTGGTGGATATCGTTTCAGACGTCGCAGAGGCGGATGGCCTCGCGCAGCGAACCGACGGGATCCGGTGCCACAGGCATGAATTCCTGCGCCAGATACCCATCGAAACCGGTGTCGCGGATCGCGCGACAGATGGCGGGGTAATTGAGTTCCTGCTGGTCCCCGATCTCGTGCCTGCCCGGCACGCCCGCGGTGTGGTAATGCTTGAAACAGGCGTGGTGCCTGCCGATGGTGGCGATGATGTCGCCCTCCATGATCTGCATGTGATAGATGTCGTACAGCAGGCCGAAGTTGTCCGAGCCGAGCCGCTGGCACAGCTCCACGCCCCAGGCGGAGTGGTCGCACAGGTAGTCGCGATGATCGACCCTGGAGTTCAGCAGCTCCATCACCAGCACCACGCCACGTTTCTCGGCATGCCCGAGGATGCGCTTGAGGCCGGCCTCGGCATTGGCCATGCCCTCCTGCGGGTCCATCCCGTTGCGGTTGCCGGAAAAGCAGATGAGGTTGCGGTAACCGGCATCGGCCACCAGGTCGATATGCCGCGTGTAGCGCTCCACCAGCTGATCGTGGAACTCACGGCCGGCAAAGCCCTTGGTAAGGCCCAGCTCCGCGCCGTTGCACATCGAGCTGTATACGCCGTGGACCTTCAGCGTGGGCCAATCCTCCGGGCCCACCAGGTCAATGGCGGCAAAACCGATGCCCTTCACCGTCTGGCAGAGCTGGGCGACCGACAGCTGCGGGAAGGTCCAGCGGGCCACGGAATGCTTCAGGTTGCCCTTGAGCGGCGCCGTGGCGGCAAACGCAGGCAGAACGCCCGCCGCCCCCAAGCCAAGGCTCGCAGCGGCCGCCATGCGCAGCGCATCGCGCCGCGTGAGGCCCGGGGCCGGTCTGATCGAATGGATGGACATCCACCTGCCGGCCTCCCAACCGGTATCAAACGCAACGATTTACGGCAATGCAATCGATTGCACCATAGGGGAGGAAATTGTCTGTTTGCAAGTCGCGGTGCACGAAAATCAATGCTGCGAGGCACCACGGCAAGCCCGATTCCGGCATCGCAGCTGAGCGGCCAAGGTGTGCAGCGCTGCGGGGAAGCGAACGCGCGTGAAGCTCAGTGCAGTTCCCGCTTGCCCTGGGACCGGGCCAAGGCGCGCAGGTGTTGATGCCAGCGCGGTTCGAATTCCGCGTAGCTGCCGATCAGCTGCTGGAAGGCCGCTGGATCTCCGCGTCGGTGCAGAAGCAGCAGAGCTTGCCGACGATGGGCCTGGTCGTCGCCTTCCATCAGGAAGTGAACCAGGCTCCACCATGCCAGGTAGTAGCCGTTCACGTGCGCTGCGACGGGCGGCCCGCTGTCTTCCACCAGTTGCTGCAGGGTGGGCAGCGGCGCATTTTCGAGGCTGGGGCGCCCGGCGCTATCGAAGCGTAGTTCGCTCAGCCACCAGACCGGGTAGCCGGCCGGATCCGGCGTGCCCACCTGCAGCGTTCCGCCTGAAAGCCTGCTGGCGCCGAAGTAACAGGCCATGCCTTCGTTCATCCAGCGTCGCGGGGACAGGCCACTGGCCTCGGCCAGCAGCTGATGGGTCACTTCATGCAGCATCCACTGATGGGGCGCGTCGCCMTCGCCGGGGTAGGCAAAGGCGTAAGGTCGGCGGTAGTACGCCTCGGCCCATGGGCTGCTGCGGTTGTGTGCCTTGAAGTCGACCTGGTCGCGGTACAGCACCAACTGGAAAGGCCCGGCGGTGCCTCGCTGCCCTACGGTCATCGCATACGACCGATGCAGCGCTTCCACGGCCATGCCGACCGCAGCGGTCTGTTGCGGGTTTGCGGCGCTGTGGATGAGGAAGTGCGGTGTACGCGACGCCATCGCAGGCAGGCCAGGTGGCGCGGTCGTAGCTGATTGGCCCCGGGAATCGCGGTTACCGCCGTCGCTGCAGCCGCCGAGAATCAGCAGCAGGGCGACGGTGGCTAGGCGGAAGCGCGTCATGTGCACCCACGCTACAACAAAAAACCCCGGCAGGCGCTGGGCCTTGCCGGGGTTCTGCAGGCCGGAGCCTGGCGGGAATCAGAACGGAATATCGTCGTCAGCGAAGTCATCCATCGGCGGCGCCGACTGCTGCGGCTGCTGCTGCTGCGGACGCTGCTGGCCGTAGCCACCGCCCTGGTTGCCGCCCTGGTTGTAACCACCGCCCTGGCCGCCACGCTGGTTGCCACCACCACCGCCGCCGTATTCCTGGCGCGGGGCCTGCTGGCGCTGCGGACGCTCTCCGCCAGCGAAGTTGCCACCGCCGCCGCCACCGCCGCCTTCACCGCGGCCGCCCAGCATCTGCATTTCATCGGCGACGATGTCGGTGGAGTACTTCTCCACGCCGTCCTGGCCGGTGTACTTGTCGTAACGCAGGCTGCCTTCGACGTACACCGAGCTGCCCTTGCGCAGGTACTCGCCGGCGATCTCGCCGAGCTTGCCGAAGAACACCACGCGGTGCCATTCGGTACGTTCCTGCTGGTTGCCATCCTTGTCCTTGCGGACGCTGGTGGTAGCCAGGCTGATGCGGGTGATCGCCATGCCGCTCTGGGTGTACTTCACGTCCGGGTCGTTGCCGAGGTTGCCGACCAGGATGACTTTGTTGATGCCGCGCGCCATAGGTACCTTCGTCCGTTGTCCAGGGGCAGGCCGCCAGTGATAGCACGTCCCCGGGCGGGGGTGCAGAGCGCTGGGGTCGCCCCCGGGAAATTTGGGGGAATACGAGAACGGGTCATCTTACCATCCCCTCGGCCGACACCTGGGTCGGGAAAGCCCCCGGCCATGGCCGGAATCCGGCCTGCAGCCCCCTGGGCAGGGCACTGCGCGCGCCCTGCCCCGGCGCGCGGCGCCAGCCCATCGGCGCCCCATGGCATCATTCCCCGATCATTTCCCTGCCGGCCCCCATGACCATCAAAGGCAAAGCCACCTCCCTGGACATCGCCCACCTGGCCGGGGTCTCCCAGCCCACGGTGTCGCGGGCCCTGCGCGGCAGCCCGATGGTCAACGCCGAGACCCGCGAGCGCATCCTGCGCATCGCCCGCGAGCTGAACTACAAGGTCGACAAGAACGCCTCCAGCCTGCGCCTGCGCAATGCCGGCACGCTGGCCCTGCTGTTCTTCGAGGACCCGACCAACGACGACTCGCTGATCAACCCGTTCTTCCACTCGATGCTGGGGTCGATCACCCGCGCCTGCGCGCTGCATGGGCAGGACCTGCTGGTGTCCTTCCAGCAGCTGTCCACCGACTGGCAGGCCGATTACGAAGACAGCAACAAGGCCGATGGCATCATCCTGCTGGGCTATGGCGACTACCACCAGTCGCGCGACCGCCTGCAGCGGCTGGTGGAACAAGGCACCCATTTCGTGCGCTGGGGCGCGGCCCTGCCCGGCCAGCCGGGGGTGTCGATCGGCAGCGACAACTTCCAGGGCGGGCATGACATCACTGCCCACCTGCTGGAACAGGGCTGCCGCCGCATCGCCTTCCTCGGCCATGCCTCCAGCCATTACCCGGAATTCCAGGAGCGCTATCGCGGCCACGTCGAGGCGCTGCGTGCGAATGGCCTGACCGCCGACCCGGCGCTGCAGCACGATGCGATCACCACCGAGGCGTCCGGGCATGAGGCGTGCCTGTCACTGCTGGCCCAGGACCGTTCCATCGATGCGGTCTGCGCGGCCAGCGACCTGATCGCCATCGGCGCGGTGCGCGCGCTGCGCGAACAGGGCCTGCGGGTGCCGCAGGACGTGGCGGTGACCGGCTTCGATGACATCCCGCTGGCAGCCTCGGTGTCGCCGCCGCTGACCACCGTGCAGCAGGACACCAAGCAGGCCGGCCAGCTGCTGGTGGAGAAGCTGCTGGCGCTGATCGGCCGGCAGCCGGTGGAAGGCCAGAGCATTCCGGTGAAGCTGGTGGTGCGCGAGTCGTCGCTGCGCACGTAGCCCTTCGGTGGCGCCAAGCCATGCCCGGCATGCATGCGTGGGACGCAAGGCCGACGACAGCCGGGCATGGCCCGGCTCTACAGGACCTGCATCGCTACGCGCCGCCCGGCATGGCCGGGCCG
>NZ_JBFTNR010000294.1:0-4785 GCF_056665995.1 Stenotrophomonas sp. 05L44_2 | reverse complement strand
GTGAAGCCGGAGCAGTTCCGCAGCGTCTACAACCCGATGTTCAACGTACGCGTCGAACACGGCGCAGCGGTGAGCCCGCTGTACGACTGGCGCCCGCAGAGCACCTACATCCGTCGTCCGCCGTACTGGGAAGGTGCATTGGCCGGTGAGCGCTCGCTGGCCGGCATGCGTGCGCTGGCGGTGTTGCCCGACAACATCACCACCGACCACCTGTCGCCGTCCAACGCSATCCTGGCCTCGAGTGCGGCTGGCGAATACCTGGMSAAGATGGGCCTGCCSGAAGARGACTTCAAYTCSTACGCSACCCATCGCGGYGACCACCTGACCGCRCARCGCGCCACCTTCGCCAACCCSAAGCTSTTYAACGAGATGGTGMSCAAYGAMGACGGCAGCGTGAARCARGGYTCGCTGGCGCGCGTCGAGCCGGAAGGCMAGGTSATGCGCATGTGGGAAGCCATCGARACCTAYATGGASCGCAAGCAGCCSCTGATCATCRTSGCCGGYGCCGACTACGGSCARGGYTCKTCGCGCGACTGGGCCGCCAAGGGCGTGCGSCTGGCSGGCGTGGARGCSATTGYYGCCGAAGGCTTYGAGCGCATCCACCGCACCAACCTGATCGGCATGGGCGTGCTGCCGCTGGARTTCAAGCCGGGCACCACCCGTCTGACCCTGGGCATCGATGGCACCGAAACCTTCGACGTCATCGGTGAACGCACGCCGCGCGCCGAGTTGCGCGTGGTCATCCACCGCCGCGACGGCCAGGACGTGATCGTGCCGGTCACCTGCCGCCTGGACAGTGACGAGGAAGTGGCGATCTACGAGGCCGGCGGCGTCCTGCAGCGCTTCGCGCAGGACTTCCTGGAAGGCGCCAAGGTGGCGTGATGCCGGGCTGAATGCCTGCCCCCGGAGGTGGGGGCAGGCTTGTCCGACATCAGGGCAGGGCGCACACTGACTTGGCAAAAACTGCCAATGGAGAGTCTCATGGCCACCATGAACATTTCGCTGACCGATCCGCTCAAGCAGTTCGTGGACGAGGAAGTGCGCGAAGGCGGTTACTCCAGTACGTCGGATTACGTGCGCGACCTGATCCGGCAACGCCAGCGGAGCAAGGCCGAGGAGTTGCTCAAGAAGCTGATCGCCGAGGGGCTGGCATCCGGCCCTTCGGCGCCTCTCCCGCCCGATCACTTCGACAAGCTGCGTGAGCGTGCACGGAACCGCAAGTGAAACCCTCGCACTGGTCCCCTGCAGCGGTTCGAGATCTTGACCAGGCTGCAAGCTGGTATGGAGATCAAGGCGGAGAAGCATTGGAGATCGGCTTCGTCGATGCGGTGGAATCGGTGGTGAGACTGATCGAAACACACCCCGGTGCCGGCTCCACACTGCATGCGGATCTGCTGCCGACCCTTTCAGCGCCGTTGCGCTTTCATCCGGTTCGTCGCTTCGACGGCTATCTGGTCTATTACGTGGAGCTACCTGCGCACGTTTTCATCGTGCGTATCTGGAATGCCTCGCGGGGCATGGAGGCACTGTTCGAAGACGAGGAGCTCAACCCCGATATTGGTTCGTCGCATCCAGGATACTGATCCATGACCTTTCTCCCGCAACTCCGTATTCCCGCTACCTACATGCGCGGYGGYACCAGCAAGGGCGTGTTCTTCCGCCTGCAGGACCTGCCCGAGGCCGCACAGGTGCCGGGTGCCGCACGCGATGCGCTGCTGATGCGCGTGATCGGCTCGCCCGACCCGTATGGCAAGCAGACCGACGGCATGGGTGGGGCCACCTCCAGCACCAGCAAGTGCGTGATCATCTCCACCGCCTCGGTGCCGGATCACGACGTGGATTACCTGTATGGCCAGGTATCGATCGATACCGCATTCGTGGACTGGAGCGGCAACTGCGGCAACCTCAGCACCGCCGTTGGTCCGTTCGCGATCGCCAACGGCCTGATCGATCCGGCCCGCGTGCCGCGCGATGGCCTGTGCACCGTGCGCATCTGGCAGGCCAACATCGGCAAGACCATCATTGCCCATGTGCCGATGCGCGATGGGCAGGTGCAGGAGATCGGCGATTTCGAGCTGGATGGCGTGACCTTCCCGGCTGCCGAGATCCAGCTGGAATTCCTCGATCCGTCCGACGATGGTGACGCCGGTGCGATGTTCCCCACCGGCAACYTGRTCGATACGCTGGACGTGCCGGGCGTGGGTAGTTTCGAGGTGACGATGATCACCGCCGGCATCCCGACCATCTTCCTCAACGCCGCCGACCTCGGTTACACCGGCACCGAACTGCAGCCGGCGATCAATGAAGACAAAGCGGCGCTGGAGCGTTTCGAGAAGATCCGTGCCTACGGCGCACTGCGCATGGGCCTGATCCAGAAACTGGAAGACGCGGCGACCCGCCAGCACACGCCGAAAGTGGCCTTCGTCGCCCCTGCGCAGGACTACGTTTCGTCCAGCGGCAAGGCGATCCCGGCCGCGGACATCGATCTGCATGCCCGCGCGCTGTCSATGGGCAAGCTGCACCACGCSATGATGGGCACCGCTGCAGTAGCGATCGGTACCGCCGCGGCGATCCCCGGCACGCTGGTCAATCGTGCTGCTGGCGGCGGCGAGCGCGAGGCTGTGACCTTCGGGCATCCGTCGGGCACGTTGCGCGTGGGTGCGCAGGCCGCACTCGTTGACGGCCAGTGGACGGTGTCCAAGGCCATCATGAGCCGCAGCGCCCGCGTGCTGATGGAAGGCAAGGTGCGCGTGCCGGCCGGGTGATGGCCTGGTAGTCGCCAACCTTGGTTGGCATGGCGCCGGCTATGCGCGGGTGGCGCTGCACCTGCTCTGGTAGGTGCCAACCTTGGTCGGCATGGAAGCGGCATCGCGCGGGTAAGGCCCAGCGCCAACCAAGGTTKGCGACTACCGGGTTTGTCGCAGCGTGCAACCCCACGAGGAGACCGAACAATGTCCGACAGCCACACCCCATCCAACGCCCGTGCAGCCTGGGATGCGCTGCTGGTGGACATCGTCGACTACGTGCGTGACACGCGCATTGACTCGCCGCTGGCGTTCCAGACCGCGCATCACTGCCTGCTCGACACGTTGGGCTGCGGGTTGGAGGCGCTGTCCTTCCCCGCCTGCAGCAAGCTGCTGGGCCCGCTGGTGCCGGGTATCAGCGTGGCCAACGGCGCGCGCGTCCCCGGCACCAACTTCGTGCTCGATCCGGTGCAGGCGGCTTTCAACATCGGCGCGATGGTGCGCTGGCTGGATTTCAACGACACCTGGCTKGCCGCMGARTGGGGCCACCCSTCGGACAACCTCGGTGGCATCCTCGCCGTGGCCGACTGGCTTGGCCGCAACGCGGCGGCGTTGCGACGCCCGCCGCCGACCGTGCACGACGTGCTGCTGGCGATGATCAAGGCGCACGAGATCCAGGGCGTGCTGGCGTTACGCAACTCTTTCAACCGGGTCGGCCTGGATCACGTGCTGCTGGTCAAGGTGGCCACCACCGCCGTCGTCGCACAGATGCTGGGTCTGGACCGCGAGCGCATGCTCAATGCGGTGTCGCTGGCCTGGGTGGATGGACAGGCGCTGCGCACCTACCGGCATGCGCCCAACACCGGTTCGCGCAAAAGCTGGGCGGCCGGTGATGCGACCAGCCGTGGCGTACGCCTGGCGCTGATGGCCGCCACCGGCGAGATGGGCTACCCCAGCGTGCTCAGTGCACCGACCTGGGGCTTCGAAGCGGTATCGATGCATGGCCAGGCGCTGACCCTCGGCCGCCCCTTCGGCAGCTACGTGATGGAGAACGTGCTGTTCAAGATCAGTTTCCCGGCCGAATTCCACGGGCAGACGGCGGTGGAGGCGGCGATCATCCTGCACCAGCAGCTGCGCGCGCAGGGGCGAACGGCCGAGGACATCGAACACATCGCGATCCGTACCCAGGAAGCCTGCATCCGCATCATCGACAAGCAGGGGCCGCTGCACAACCCGGCCGACCGCGATCACTGCGTGCAGTACATGGTGGCCATCGCGCTGCTGCATGGGCGGCTGGTGGCCGAGGATTACGAGGACGACATGGCGGCCGATCCGCGCATCGACACGCTGCGCGCGAAGATGACCTGCCATGAAGACCCGCAGCTCAGCGCCGACTACCTGGACCCGGACAAGCGCAGCATCGCCAACGGGCTGACGGTGCGCTTCAACGACGGCAGCGCGCTGCCGGAGGTGCTGGTGGAGTACCCGCTGGGCCACGCACGCCGGCGCGCAGAGGGTATCCCGCTGCTGATGGACAAGTTCCGTCGGCACCTGGCGCACCGCTTCCCCACCGCCCAGCAGCAGCGCATCCTGGCCGCCTCGCTGGACCCGGTGGCGCTGGCGGCGATGCCGGTGACCGACTACGTGGACCTGTACCTGCCGGGGTAGGGGGCACTTTGGTAGGTGCCAACCTTGGTTGGCACGGACCCAACGCCAACCGGGGGTAGCGGCTACCGCGCCGGGCATGGCCCGGCGCTACCGTTCCGATGCATTCCTGCCGAATCCGCGTCAACGCCTTGACGCGACGCGCCTATAATGGCCACCTCGATCAAGGAGTGACGACATGAGCGGTCCGGCACGGCGGATGCGGTGGGGATGGACGGCAGCATTGCTGGCAGGAGGGCTGTTGCTGGGTCTGGCCGGTTGCCGCAACGACAGCGGGCAGCTGCCAAAGGCCAGCGGCGAAGCCATCGCCACCAAGGCCGAGCAGGTGAAGGAGTTCACCCTGCTGCGTGCCTACCCCCCTGCTGCGTGCCTACCC